>CABVRR010000007.1:23798-25008 GCA_902500705.1 uncultured Nitrospira sp. | reverse complement strand
CGGATTCCCATCATGTCGTACACTTCGCGCTCTAAAAATGACGCGCCGCGCCACACGCTGGTCACTGAATCCAACGATGGGTTGTCTTCGGAGACCCGTGCCTTCAGGCGAATGCGCTTGCCATGAGGAAGCGACAGCAACTGATAGATGACTTCAAACCGTTGCTGATCGGTTGGATAGTCGGCGGAGCAGATATCGGTAATATGGTCAAAGCACGTCTCGGGGTCATCATGCAGAAAACGAGCGACCTCTAAGATTCTCGATGCGGCGACGTGAACGGTGGCTTCAGATCTGGCCGTGTCGACGTCGGCGGAAAGCACCGCTTCCGGGAACGTCTTCAGCAAGGTTTCGATAAGAGGTTGCATCTATCTGTCACACGTCGGGCGTTAGGTATCTTTGTAGGTTACACGTACAGATCTTCGGCGCAGCGAATCCGGTTCTCACTTCACAAATACCTTTTCGCGTTGGATCTTTTCTTGTAGCTTCAATAGTGCGTCCAGCAAGGCTTCCGGTCGGGGCGGACAGCCGGGTACATAGACGTCGACCGGGACGATTTGATCCACACCCTGAACGACCGCATAGCTGTTGTAGTGATTTCCCGAGGTCGCGCAAGAGCCCATGCAGATCACGTATCGAGGTTCAGGCATCTGGTCGTAGATCCGTCGAATGACCGGAGCCATCTTGCGCGAGACGGTTCCTGCCACGATCATGAGGTCCGACTGCCTGGGAGATGCGCGAAAGACGCCGGCTCCGAAACGGTCCAAATCGTACCGGGAGGAGACGCTTGCAATCATTTCGATCGCGCAACAGGCCAGCCCGAACGTCATCGGCCACAGTGCAGACTTTCTGGCCCAGTTGACGACCGCATCCAGATTGGTCGTCATGACATTCGCGTCGAACTTTCGCTCCAACATGCTCACTTGAACTTATACCTTTCTCAGATGATGGACAGGCCCACCGTCCTTCAATCCCACTCCAACGCCCCTTTTTTCCAGGCGTACCAAAATCCCACCACGAGAATGACAATGAACAGGACCATCTCGACCAATCCAACCAGCCCAAGACTCTTGAATGCAACAGCCCACGGAAACATAAAGACGATTTCGATGTCGAAGATCACGAACAACATCGCGATAATGTAGTATCGCATCGGAAACTGCACGCGGGCGTCTTGAAACAGCGGACTTCCGCTCTCATAGGGCGCCAACTT
>CABVRR010000007.1:20890-23698 GCA_902500705.1 uncultured Nitrospira sp. | reverse complement strand
GTGCAGAAACGGATCTTCGTTTGTCGAGTGTCGGGAATAACAGAGAAACGTGCCTTGCCTTCGGTCGGGCCGATAGAGGTCCTGCGTCGTGTGGCCGTAATCGATGGTGAGTACGAATCCTCGATCCAGGCGTTGAGCGACGTGCTTCATCCAATCCGATGCACGGAGGTTGACCTCGGCGCGATAGCCTTCCGGCCAATTGATGCTCACAGTGCGAAGACGGCGAGCGACGGCGTCTGATGACAACGGCATCAGACGTTCAACGAATTTCCCATCGCAATAGTCCACCCCGAGCTCCTCGATTCCCTTGGCCGTCATCTGAACGCGGTGGACCGGGAACGAGTCGACAAGCTCATTGCTGAAGAACAGACCGGTCAGACCCTGGGAGGGAAGATCCGCAAGATCGTCGACCCATGTAAGCAGATTTGGACGATCCAACCACGGAGCCAAGTTTTCGCGCTGCAACGCACGCATGGCTGGGCTTCGGTCTATCAGGACATACCGAAGGTGTTGGAAAAATGAGCTGTAACGATGCGCACACGTCGCCAGAATGTGTTTCGCCAGCAAGCCTTTTCCCGACCCCATCTCAACGAGGGTGAAGAGAGCGGGGTGACCGAGTACCCGATACATCTGTTCGGCTTGTGCGGCCAGCGCTTGCCCAAGAAGAGGATGCACATCCGAACTCGTGTAAAAATCACCCCGCTGTCCGATCCGCTCATGGGGTAGTTCAGGGCTGCGCATGTAATAGCCGAATTGCGGGTGGTATAGCGCCAATTCCATGAAGCGAACAAATGGAATCGGGCCGGAGGCGGCGATCTCAGAAGCAATGGCGGTAACGAGTTCCGGATGCCCTGTGCTCACGGAATGCTCCAATTTCACCATCCTCAAGATGAAAAAAATGACACCCCTAGCTCATGGGCGGCATTTGCCCATCGCTAGGTATCAAAGGGGGTGTAGAGTAGCCTTCGGAAGCGCTTTAAGTCAAGGTAGAATCAGGAGGAATGGGTTGGAACCCCTCATCGAACATCGCTAGAAATTTCAGACCGGCTTTCCCCGTTAATAAGGGACGGTAATGGAACCTTCTCTTCATGCCCCGTGGCACTTTTTATACTTCTTTCCGCTACCGCAGGGACAGAGATCGTTCCGTCCGACCTTATTCTCGGTCCGCTGGGCCGGAGCCGGTGCCGCAACCGGTTCATCACCACGGTTCAGCGTCAGTTTAGGTTGTGGGCGCTGAGGGATTGGTTGGGGCGGAGGCGTGGATTGTTCACCTTCGTGGCGGACGGCTTGTACATGAAACAACCGATCGAGCGTATCGGACTTGACCCGTTCCATCATGCCGGCGAAGAGGTCGAATCCCTCGCGTTTATACTCGATTAAGGGATCTTTCTGTCCGTAACCGCGAAGGCCGATGCCGTCACGCAGGTGGTCCATGGCGAGGAGATGGTCTTTCCAGTGGTGATCAATGACCTGGAGCATGAAGGTCTTCTCAAGAAAACGCATGAGGTCAGATCCCAGCTCTTGTTCTTTCTTCGCATAGACATCCCGAACATGGGTTCGCAGGTCCTCGATCAATGCATCGCGCCCGACATCTCGGAGTGAATCGCCGCCGTCGTTCTTGCCTTGGGTGATATCGAGGCCGAACTGGCCCTGCATCATATCGGTCAGACCTTTGACGTCCCATTCTTCGGGGTATTGATCGGGAGGGCAATACACCGTGAGGGAGGATTCGATGGAACCGGCCATCATGTCATGGAGATCGTCGGTGAGGTTTTCGCCGCTCAGCACGGCTCGACGGTGACGATAGATCACCTCGCGCTGCTTGTTCATGACATCGTCGTATTCCAGCAGCTGTTTCCGGATTTCAAAGTTGTGCGCTTCGACCTTCTTTTGGGCGTTGGCGATCGCGCGGGTCACCATCCCGTGTTCGATGGGGACGCCTTCTTCCATGCCGAGCTTGAGCATCAGTTGCGAGACCCGTTCGGACGCAAAGATCCGCATGAGGTCGTCTTCTAATGAAAGATAAAATCTCGATGTGCCGGGATCTCCCTGCCTGCCGGCGCGCCCACGGAGCTGATTGTCGATGCGGCGGCTCTCATGCCGCTCCGTGCCGAGGATATGCAGCCCGCCCGCGGCAATGACGTCTTGCTTGTCCTTCTCGCAATCAGACCGGATTCCCTCATAAATTTCGAGCTTGCGGTTTTCTTGGAGGTTTTCTTCTCGATAGAGGACCTGTTTGTACATGAAGTCCGGGTTGCCGCCCAAGAGAATGTCGGTGCCGCGCCCCGCCATGTTCGTGGCGATGGTTACGGCGCCTTTGCGTCCGGCTTGTGCCACGATCTCGGCTTCGCGCTCATGCTGTTTGGCGTTGAGGACATTGTGTTTGACGCCGTTGCGGCTCAACAGCCCGGCGAGCTTTTCGGATTTCTCGATGGAAATGGTGCCGACGAGGACCGGTTGCCCCCGTTCATGGCATTCCTTGATTTCTTCCACGATGGCCGCGAACTTTTCTTTCTCCGTACGATAGACCACATCGGCATAGTCTTGCCGGACCATTTGGCGGTTGGTCGGCACGACATTGACGTCGAGGTTATAGATCTTGGCGAATTCGGCGGCTTCCGTGTCGGCCGTACCGGTCATGCCGCTGAGCTTCTTGTACATGCGGAAATAGTTTTGAAACGTGACGGAGGCGAGCGTCTGGTTCTCATTGGCGATCTTGACGCCTTCTTTGGCCTCGACGGCCTGGTGTAATCCGTCGCTCCACCGTCGGCCCGGCATCAAGCGGCCGGTAAACTCGTCCACGATGAT
>CABVRR010000007.1:0-20790 GCA_902500705.1 uncultured Nitrospira sp. | reverse complement strand
GGCTTCGTCGATCAAAATGCTGTCGACTTCGTCGACGATCGCGAAGTTCAGTTCTCGTTGGACACATTGGTTTAAATCGGTCACGACCAGGTTGTCGCGGAGATAATCAAACCCGTATTCGTTGTTTGTCCCGTACGTGATGTCGGTGCGATAGGCTTCGGGTCTGGTGCAGGGCCGAAGGTGTTGCAACCGCTTATCCGAGGCCTCATAGGTCGGGTCATAGATGAACGAGGCATCGTGCTGAATGATGCCGGTGGAGAGCCCCAGCGCATGGTAGAGCTGAGCCATCCACTGCGCATCGCGCTTGGCGAGATAGTCGTTGACGGTGACGAGGTGGACGCCCTTGCCTTCCAGGGCATTCAAATAGATCGGCAGGGTCGCCACCAGGGTTTTTCCCTCACCGGTTTTCATTTCGGCGATGCGGCCGCGGTGGAGAATCATGCCGCCGATCAGCTGCACGTCAAAATGCCGCATATTGAGCTTCCGCCGCGACATTTCCCGGCATACGGCGAACGCTTCGGGCAGGATTTCGTCGAGGGACTGACCCGCCTCAAGCCGTTTTCTAAAGTCCTGAGTCTTGTCGGCTAAGGCTTCATCAGAAAGAGGTGTCAGGCTGGCTTCCAACGCATTGATCTGCTCCACGATCGGTCGCAGAGTCTTGATTTCACGATCATTTTTGCTGCCGAAGATGAGATTGAGTACTTGCGTAACCATAGTAATAAGATAACAACGAGAGAGTGGTTGATAAAGCTACAATTCTGGAAAATAATCCGCGCAGTATACAGCATCTTTCCGATGAATCCTACTCGATCCTCAACGAGGGCGGCGACGGCTTGACAGATCTTGCTCTGATCACCTAGGATTTATCTAGTGTGCTGTGTTCTCGTAACGCGTGATTTTCATGAAGAAGCATTTGACGCAAGACGCCTTCCGTAAGGGCCTTTCCATTTCGCTGGTGCTATGTGTACTAGTGATCGGCGGATTAGCCCACGCGCAATCTGCGGAGCATGCCGGACATCACGCGACGCATCAAGCGGCGACACACGGGACCGTACTCTGTTCTTGGATGTGCGCCGCCGGTACGGTATTAAGCGCGGATGTCGTTTTGATTCAGGCTGAACGCAGCCCGATCGCGCTCATCCCACTTTCTCATTCGAGTGACTCGATTTCTGAACCACCCCGCATTTCTTCCAGCCGCGCGCCTCCGTTCTTTTCGTTCTAGGCATCCATCGCCAGAGTCTCCGGTACAACCCTCCATATTCTCGTTGTGGCTGTTCCGGGGGGATAACGGCGAAGGTTTTTCTTACACCCGCACATCGATCGCAGTGGGCTCTGTGCTCAGCTAAGGAGATATAAAAACATGGATCAGGCCAACGGCAGAAGAAGGTATATGTGCCAAAGGGTATTGGTTGCAGGCCTTACGCTGATCATGAGCAGCAGCCTGGTCTGGGCTATGGGCTCAAGGGTTCCTGTCGTCGGCACGTCCGCTGAGGATTTTCGCTTAGTCGATTTAGAGGGCAAGTCGCAGAGCTTGAGTCAGCATCGGGGTAAAGTCGTTCTGGTCAATTTCTGGGCTACCTGGTGCAAGCCCTGCACGACGGAAATGCCGGCGATGCAGGCGACGTACGACAAGCTTCGCGACAAGGGGTTTGTCGTGTTGGCGATCAATGAGTTGGAAGATGAGACCAAGGTGCGCGAGCATGTCAAGCAACATGGCCACACGTTTCCCGTGCTGATGGATCGAGAAAATAAAGTGGCGAACCAGTTCGGCGTCTTTGGTCTACCGGTCAGCGTGTTTCTGGATGAGCAAGGCGTCGTCCGTGAATACATCAAGGGTGGACTCTTGACGGAGCAGGTTATTCTGGACACGGTCGCCCGGATCCAAACACAGGATTCAGTGAAGGCTGCATCCCTGCAGTAAGAAGAGCGAAAGAGTGATGGCCGTAAACCTCAAACGCCCCGCATTCGTCTGGACTTTGTTGGTCTGTATCGTCTTGATGAATGCGTTGATGGCTGCGCCCAGCGTCGGCCATGCCGAACACCATAGCGAGCATCACACTAGTACCCATTCAACCGGAATCTGCGCATGGCTTTGCGCGGCTGGGCAAGGCATCGAGTCTTCTACGGTCGAGCTGACCTCATCGCTGCAACTTGTTGAGTCGGTAATTGTTCCTCCTCTCACAAGCGTCTTCAGTGTTGTCTCGTTTGATTTCTTTCTTCGCGGACCTCCCGTCTCCCTACGATAGCTCTTGCTCCTTTAACAACCGTCTCGCGGTAGGGTCCGATATTCAGATCCTATCGATGGGACTCAACAGAAAGTCGTGGAACCATGATGCGCAAGATCTGGTGCTCTGTCCTCTTCATTGGTGGTGCTGTTGGAACGGTCCTTTCGATGTTCTGGCCGTCTCCGGTCACCGCCTCTTGCGGCTCGGTCAGTTGTTTCGTCGTGATCGGCACGCAGCAGCAAGTGCCGATGAAGGGCCTGCTGACCGTCAACGCGATTTATAACTGGACTCCGATGGAGGCGTCGTCCGGCGACGGTGGCCGTATTCCCTTCGCCAATCAGGGAGCGGGGACGTTGACGTTGGCCAATCTGAACGTGAACAGGATCGAGACCACGACCCGCACCGCGACGCTGGATCTGAACTACGGCTTAACCGAACGTCTCGGCATACAAGTATCGATTCCGTACAAGCATGTGGAGTCGGATGCGCAGATCGGCGGACTCACGCCGGTACCTTACAGCGAACGGGGGCTCGGCGATATTCGTGCCACGCTGAAGTACAACGTCTTACCCACCTTGCGTAGCATGGTCGTCCTGGGTGTGGGGGTCGATTTCCCGACGGGCAGCTACGGTCGCTTCGCGCAGGGAAATACCTTGGCCGAATCGACCCTCCAGATCGGGCGGGGAACTTTCGGAGTCGTTCCCATGATCTATCAGACGTACGAACTGATTCCGCATCGGCTGAACCAGTTCGCGATGGCGAGCTATCGGTACACGGCGAAGAACAGCGATGGGTACAAGTTCGGCGACGAAGTGAACGCGAGCCTTGGGGTCAATATCATCCCGCTGGAGCAGACGCCGTGGTTGGTGCTGACTCAACAGGTCAACTTCCGATGGATGCAGAACGACGCGATGGACGCCTCGCTCTTTCAGTTTAATCCGCTCACCAACTCGTCAATTCTGCTCGATCCCGCGGTGAAGTTTAGGGCGGTGCCGACGACCGGCTCGACCTATGTTGCCTACTCGCCTGGAATTATGGTGAATGCGTTTAACTTCGCTTCGTTTTATTTCATCGCCCAAATTCCCATCCATCGTGACTTCAACGGCAATCTGGAGCAGCAGATCAGCTACATCTTTGGGATGACCAAATCGTTTCAAGTACTCGGAGGATCGTCGTAGAAGGTTACGGTAAGCGTGGGATGGCAATCGACATACAAACAGTAACTCCTGTCATGTCAGGAAACCGGCGGCGCTCCCCGGAACGAGAGCGACAATTCACAAGGAAGGAATGTTCCATGAAAACCCAGAAGAGACGAAGGTATTCAGCCAGTGTCACAACAGGCTTACTGGGCCTTGCGTTGCTTGGGCTTGCCGCTTGTAATTCCGGAGAATCCACATCGGAGACGCCGGCTCCTGGGGCAAGCGCCGGGTTCAGTGGACCGATCGCATTCGTCAATAATACCGGCGACAAGACGCTGACGAGTGTGGCCTTGAAGGGAGATTCCGGCAACGCAGTCGTCAACACGATCGACGCAGCGGAATTCGAAAACGTGGCGCTGAGCGATATGCAGTTTTCAGATAAGGATTGGGTGTTTGTTAATCTTCCAGCTGCGAATAAGACGGCCACCATCGATCCACTGACGGGCGCCACTCCAGTTCATGAAGTCAACCTTCCGGTTGGGACGCGTCCTGTGCACATCTATCGGGACCGAACAAACGGAGAGGTTATTTGGGTGATGAACGATGGAGATAACACGGTAGGAACGACGACACCGGGCGAAGACCTGATCAATTGCAATAACCCAGCTCGTCCTGGCGGTGCAGTGACAGGTGGATCAGTGACGATTCTTCACAACTCTCATCTTGGACCAGGAGCGACGCCACCTACCGTTGAGAAAACGGTGTGTGTGTTAGCCACCGGCCATCGGGTGACCGCGTTTTCATCCGGAGCCGGGGTCCCGAAGCGGGCGTTCGTTTCAAGCGAAGTGAGCGGAGAGATTGCGGTGATCGACAACGAGCCGAGTTCCCCATCGAAATGGACCATGATTCACCGTATCGATCTCTGCAAGACAGCTAAAGAATCGACGGTGCAGGCACCGCAGACGCCGGCGACATGCAATCAAGAGAATGCGACCGGGACCACGGCCTTTACTCCGAACAATGCGGGACCACATGGAATCCGTTGGTCGAACCTCACGAAAAAAGTGTACAGCATCCAGGAAGGGTATGGAGAAATCGCGGAGATCGATCCGGCGACATTTACAATTACCAAGACCTTTGACCTGGCTGGGACCCCGTACACTTCATACGGAATTTCTCCTGACGGGAGATATCTCCTGTTGCGTGGAGAGACCACCGCTCCGCAAGGAACCAAGCTGGGTGTGATTGATCTCAACGCTGCGACACCAGTCATTGCTGATTTAACTATTCCTGAACTGGATGGGACGTCGCCGGGAGCCTACAAGTTTTCACCGGATGGAAGGCGATTCTACATCCTGGCTGGGAATACCGCGACTGCGACAAAGAAAGACAGACTGTTTGCGTTCGATTGGACGACGCTGGCACCTCCTGCACTCGCGTTACTTCGGGAGATTCCCTTGGTGGCGACCGGAGGGCATGGGTTTGATGTCTTAGTTCGAGGAGCCGGTGAAGCCAAGTATCTAATCGTGTCGAACGCTGCTCCGGCCAATTCGCTCACGATTATCAGCGCTGCGGATCATCAGGAGAAGCAGACGGTACCCGTCGGAGCCAATCCCGGCGGTGTGATGGTGTTTGAATCAGGGGCCGCGCTGGCCGGCAACCAGGCGACTAATTAGGCGAAGAGGAAAAGCTGAGGTGGCCGATCGGTGTATCGGAAAACCGATCGGTTGCCCATCAACCGTCCCTCATCTTTCGGTGAGTTGACGCGACAGGACATTTGTCCGAGCAGGCTGCCTCCGGCTCGGACCAGCGCGGGGCGCTGGCACACCTCCCTTGGCCTTCGCCCCGCACTTTTTCTCACAGTCGTGCTCTGGAATTCCTATGTCGACACAGAAACCATCACAAGAAAGCCTGTCGCCGGTTGCTGACGAGCGTGCGTTCGTCTCTGCCTGGGGGGTGTCCTTGATTCTGCATGGAGCGGTCGTCGCCCTTGCGTTTGCAGTGACCACGCAGGTGAAGCCTCTTTTGCCCGAGGATGTCTTCAAGTGGGATGTGGCGTTAGTGGAGGAGACGAAGTCAGAATCCCGTTCCGAACAGGTTCAATCGATCGTACCGCCGAAACAACCACCGGCGAAGGCCGTTGTTGCATCTAAGACAAAACAAGAATCGGAGACCTATCAGGTCGCACAACCGATTGAACAGAAAGTCGAACAGGCTTCCCCGCCGATCGAATCAGTCCGGCCGATCGAGCAAACGGTAGAGCCTGCTCCCCCTCGTGAAGAGCTGATTGAGCAGCGCCTCGTCGAGACGGCTGAGTCAAAGGACGAGCCGGTTGCTGTTGCGACCTCGATCGAACCGGCTGAATCGCTGCCTACTCAGCGTGAGCCCACAACGGTTGCTTCTGTTACTGCCACACCACCCGAAGTCTCCGTTCCGCAAGAAGATTCTGTGCAATCTTCGCCGCAGGAGAGCCGTACGGACGACGCTCCGGTACGGGCGGCGAAAGCTGAGGCATCAAGCTCAGCAGTCAAATTAGATAATCGCTGGCTGGCCGAGTCCTTGTGGCGGCGGGTGGCGGAACTCAAACGCTATCCGAATATGGCGCGCGTGAACGGGCAAGAGGGGAAAGTAATTCTGAAAGCGGTCATCCGATCCGATGGGCAACTCGCGGAAGTCTCTATCCAGAAAAGTTCAGGGTACAGTGTGCTCGATGAAGCTGCGATGGAAGCTGTGAAGTTGGCTTGTCCGCTCCATATGAAGCAGGCCATCGGGAAGCCGTTGATCGTGGTGAGTCTCCCCATCGTCTATAGCCTGGCCAATTAGCTGCGAGGGATGTCAGATGTTATCGGGACATGAATTGATGCAAGAGCGGGAGCATTCGTCGATGCAAAGACGAACTGTCGGACTTGCCGTAGTGCTGTCGTTGCTGCTGCCGTTGCCGATAGGGGCAGAGACTTCTGAATCGGCCGCTGTCCTGGGGCCGAAGTGGATGACCGTGCATCAGGTAAAAAGCCTGGTCGGGCCATCGGTCCGGATCGATGAGCAGGGAACCGTTTCAGCTGCCTGGGTCGAAGAAGAGAAGGACACACGCACTGTCCTGTTCGCAAAATCAGACAAACCCGGTGGCCCACTCGGCGCCGCGGTTCCGGTCAACCAGCCCAGCGAAGCGGTCTACTATCGCCAGGAGTCCCCGGCCTTCACCGTCCAAGGGAACGATGTCTTTGTCGCATGGTCTCTCACCCATCCGAAGCTTACGCCGGATACACCGTTTGCCGGTGAGCTGCGGCTCAGCATGTCCCGTGACGGAGGGCAGACGTTTGCCCCTTCCATCTTGGTGAACGATGACGGTCAGGTCATCCAACATACATTCGATTCGATGCAATCCGCTCCGAACGGAACCCTGCATCTGGCGTGGATCGATGGGCGAGAGGGAAAGAAAGAGCCGGGAACATTCGTGGCCCGATCAGTGGATCACGGGCAAACGGTCACCAAAAATTTCAAGATCGACGACGGCACCTGTGTCTGTTGCCGGACGGCGGTGGCAACTTCGGCCGACGGAATTGTGTATGTTGCGTGGCGAAAAATTTTCGAAGGAAATATCCGTGAAACCGTAGTGGCTCAATCAGTAGACGGCGGCGAAACCTTCTCTCCATCGGTGGTCGTGGGCCACGATCGATGGGTCTATCCGGCCTGCCCGCATCGTCCGGCTTCATTGGGAGTCGATCGATCGGGTCGACTGTATGTCGTGTGGTATACGGAAGGCGCCGACGAAACGCCCGCCCTGTATCTGGCCTACTCGGATGACCAGGGCAAAAGTTTTTCCCCGAGACAACAGTTGAACCGCTCTCGCGGCACGTTTCCCGATCATCCTCAGATGGCCGTCGATCCGGCGGGAAGGATCGTGGTGGTCTGGGAAGAGCAATCGCCGGTTCGTCGCGAAGTCGTGGTGAGTTATTCGCTGAATCGCGGCCGATCGTTCACCCAGCCGATCAAAGTCAACGAGAAAAACGGGCAGACGCCGACCGTGGCAGTCAATCAGCATGGAACGGTGGTCATGGGCTGGAAGGAGCACGCGATGCCCGCTCATCGCCTCGTCATCCAAATGATGCAGTTCCCCGATGCAAGCATCGCAGCAGGAAAGACGGGAGATGATGGACCATAGTACCGGTCGTCGGTCCTTTGCGGTAGGGGTTGCTGCCTGCGCCATGCTGTTCTCGCTCGCTGGGCATGTGGCTTGGGCGGCAACGTCGGCGAGCGATCCCTTTTCGGCACTTCGCATGACGCGTGTCGCTGCGGTCGGGCCGATCGAAGATTTCGAACTCAACGCGCTCCATGGTGGAACGGTACGTTCTCAAGAGTTTGCCGGGAAGGTCATACTTCTCAATTTTTGGGCGACCTGGTGTGGACCCTGTAAGGAAGAAATGCCGTCGCTGGCCAAGCTTCAAACGCATTTCGATCCGGTGAAGTTTCAAGTCGTCACGGTGACGACGGATGTCCATCCTAAGGGGATCAAGCAGTTTCTGGACCATCTCGGGCTCAGCCTGCCGGTCTTGTTCGACGAAAACGGAGATGTGTCCAGAGCGTTTATGGTGCGGGGCTTGCCGACGACTGTGCTGATGACACAAGACGGTCGAGCCATCGGTCGTGCAGTCGGCCCGCGAGCTTGGGACGGTGAAGAGTCGGTGGCACTGATACGACACCTGCTTGAAGGATCCAAATGAAGCGGTGGCTTGCGTCAGTTGCCGGTGGGATGGGCCTGCTCTATACCCTGCTTACGTTTGGAGCGAGCGGCTGTGTCTTCATGCAGCCGACAGAGCCAGGCCATGCGCACCATAGTCCTTCTCATGTGGCTCACTCGGTGTTGTGTGCGTGGAGTTGCCAGGCGAATCCCATTGAGACCATTCACGCCGGCGTTCCGATTCTCGCCTACATTGTCCTTGTTACGACGCAGTTTCTGATCAATACATCGCCATCGGTCGTACTCCTTTCCCTGGTCTCTCGATCTCGCGCCCCTCCGGTCTAGCCTCTAGTCAATCAATATCAGCATCGCTCGGTCATTGACGTCAGCAGTCCAGGAAGACGCTGCGTCGGATCGTGCATTTTCCTTATCAATCTTAGTGTGAGGAGTCTCGCGCATGTGTGAATCGGTACGTGTATTTCGATGGAGCTGGGTGATGGTGTGTGTGACGGCGGTCGTACTGGCAACTGGAGGGACTCAGGTGTACGCACAAGAGCCGTCGTCTTCTGCACCTGCGTCGCCACGCGAGCGGGAGTTGCGCGATCAGCTCAAAGGCATCCTGCAGGAATTGGACGAGTTACAGCAGAAGAAGGAACGCGAAAAGCCAGAAACAGAGCGTCCCGCTATCATCAAAGAAGAAACCATATCGTCGGCTTCAGATGCTGAGGCGAAGACTGAGGATCTCAACAATCCGGATTTCGATCTGGTCGACATGAGTATCGTCAGTAAGCGTCTCCAAAAGCGACCGGAAGGCGTCAGCCTTTCAGCAACGGTTCCGTCAGAAACAGACTCACAACCGACGAGAACCATGAGGGAGTCCATGGAATCGCTCCCCGGCGTTGTGTTGCGTCAGGCCAATGGGCCACGGGATTTCAGCATCATGATCCGCGGCCAGGGCGCCAAAACGACCTTTGCCGTTCGCGACATCAAAATCTATGAAGACGGATTCGTTCAGACTCAATCGGATGGTCTCTCGCGGTTGGATCTTCACGACCCGTGGTTCATGCGCAGCGTTGAGGTTATTCGAGGTGCGGCGTCCTCCTTGTACGACAATTATGCGTTGGGTGGCATGGTCCACTTCCGGACGAGGCGAGGCAGCGATCTCAATGGGCTGGAGACCTTTTTTTCAGGAGGATCGTTCGGTTATCAGAAATACGGGATTGCGGTAGGCAAGGATACAGAGAAGTTCGATATTGCGATGTTCGGCAGCCAGGTGTCGGAAGACGGCTATATCCGTCACAGTGACTACAGCACTCAGACGATCAACTTCAACGTTCGCTACAAAATGGACGACCGGCAAAATTTCTACTTTAAGGCCATTACCAACTGGCTCAATACGAAAGTACCCACGAGACTGACGCAGTCACAGTTCTTTGCCGATGAACGGCAGGCCGGCGGCGCACAGACGACGTGTACCCCTGGGACGTTCAACGGCGGTTGCGCTAACGCGCTTCTCCTTAATCAAAGTCGAGTCGATCGCCGGACGATCGTCGGAGGGATCTACGAGCGGCAGATCGATGCGAATACTGTCTTGACGGTAGAGGCCGACTATGACGTCAAAGACATCCAACAGTCATTTTCGCAGATCACTGAGAATACAAATCCTAATTATAAAAGTTACGCCGATCTCCGACACGACGGCAGGCTGGGGGCGATGCCCTTGAGGAGCTATGTCGGATTCTTTGTCAATCAGATGGAGCAGAAGGGGAACTCATTTCAAAATCTTGCCGATGGTTTCGGGTCGAAAGGAAATTTGATCCAAAATAGCCGTGGGTCAATTTTCAACATCGGCGGCCGTTTCCGAGAAGAACTAGAGCTTTTCCCGAACTGGACCTTGGCGGTCGGGCTTGGGTTCGAACAGTCTCGTCTCAATGTGCAGGCCACGAATTTTGACCCGACAACCGGTGCGCCGGCCAGCCGCACGAGCACGAATCGCACCTTTTCAAACTGGGCACCCGAGGGTTCGCTGACCTGGAAACCCTCGGCAGACTATCGCCATTGGATCAGGGCATCGGCAGGGTATGGTATTCCGACCTTTGGGAATCTCTTGCGAGATCCCGTCACAGGGCTTCCGGGGAGCAACTTCAGCCTGAAGCCACAAAAAAATCTCAACTTGGAAATCGGTACGGAGGCGCGGCTGCATCCGACGCTGCTTGTCCAGGTGGTGGGATTTTACACGTTCTATAAAGATGAAATTATTACGCAGGTGATCACGGGCAACAACACGGCTTCAGTGAATGCGGATTCATCGAGATATCGTGGTGTTGAAGTCTTCGCTGATTGGCGGCCTGTATCCGGGCTGCGGGTATCCGGTGCCTACACTCACATCGATTCGGAGTACATCAATTTTTCTGACCGGACTGCGACTGGGTTCATCGTACGAGATGGGAAACAGGTTCCCAATGTGCCGACGGACATCTTGAACGGCAAGGTCGAGTATGACCATGCACCGACTGGGTTGGGAGTGTGGGTCGAAGGGAATTACGCCAATAGCTATTTCTTGAATAACAGCAATACGTTTGGGATTCCATCCTATGTGATCGGGAACGTCAATGTTCACAAGCATTTCACGATCGAGCATTCGTCCTGGTTCCGATTCGCCAAACTATTCGTCGAAGTCGACAACATTGCCGACACGAAGTATGCCGCTTCAGGACAGGTAATCGGGGGCGAGTCCCATGCTGCCGCGGCAGGGCAACAGGTGTTTTTTGCCGGGTATGGACGGGCCATCTATGGAGGCGTGACCCTCGGACTCTTTTAGTGGAGTTCCACAAGAAGGACGATGGCGCGTACTTTCTTGATTGAAGAGGGATACGTCAGGAGATTAATCGGAGCCTTTGTCGTGAGGTGAGAGAGTAAACAGAGTTGCGACTGATCAAAAACAGTTGTGTCGAACGAGGAGTGATGACGATGCAAACCGGTTCTCAAAACCAAAGAAAGAATTCTCGGTGCTGGATACTTAGGGTTGTGCTGCTTGCATGTTCGCTTGGTGCATCAACGACGGAATCATCGTTTGCCGAGATGTCCGACCCTGGCATCCTGCGCGCCGCCAAGCTGACAGCCGTGGAAGGAACCTACCATGTGTCGCCGCCGGCTCTCCAGTTTGATGAAGCCGGCACGCTGCATCTGGCGTGGTTTGAGAAGCGCAATGATGCCATGACGCTGAAGACGGTGCGAATCTCCGACGGTGTGAAGGTGGTCGGAGAACCGGTTCAGGTGAATCCGGTCGGGGTCGAGCCGGATGCGCTGCACCAGGCACCGGGTTTGGCAACGGGCACAGACAAACAAGTATTCATGTCCTGGTCTTCAGCGAGCAAAAACAGCGATGCGATGTTCGCCGCCGATCTGCAGTTGGCGAGATCGACCGATGGAGGCCGAACCTTCGAGTCACCGGTTCCAGTCAACGACGACGGGCAAGCGATCAATCACTCGTTCGAGAGTCTGCTGGCCGATCGGCAGGGGCAGGTGTACCTGGCTTGGCTGGACAATCGGAGCAAAGAGAAAAGCGGAGCCGGCGCGCGCTTCGCAAGTTCTCGTGACAGCGGCAAGAGCATCGAGGCCAATCTCACGATCGACGGTATGGCCTGTCCCTGCTGTCGTCCGATGATGGCACTGGCGCCGGACGGCACTCTCTTGGCGGCATGGCGCAAGACCTTCGAGGGAAATGTTCGAGACATTGTGTTGGCCAAGTCGACTGATCAGGGCCGAACCTTTTCTGCTCCGATTCTTGTCCGCCGGGACGGATGGGTATTTCCTGCTTGTCCGCACCGTGGCCCCTCGGTGGCGTTCGATCGATTCGGACGCCTGTATATCGCTTGGTATACGGAGGGGACGGATGAGCAGCCTCGGCTGCTGTTCGCGGTGTCAGATGATGAGGGCAAGACCTTTTCAACGCCGATGTCGCTTGACGCTTCGTCGACATCGTTGCCTGATCAACTTCGAATGGCGGTCCACCAAGACGGCGCGGTCGTCGCAGTCTGGGAGGAAGTCACCGGTGTCCGTAAACGGACGGTCATGCGAGCGTCTCTTGATCGAGGTCGTACGTTCGGGTCGGTACAGGTTCTCAGTGATGGGGCCAAGGGAGAGACTCCGACCGTTGCCGTCCATCCAAACGGAACCGTGGCCTTGGCTTGGAGCGAACATGCCTGGCCTCACAATCGACTCATCGTACAGATGGGTAGGCTCAACCGCGTGCAGGGCAATCCACCGATACCATGATTCTGCGCATGGGGAGTAAAGCCAAGATCTCAAAAAGAGACTGTCCAATGCCTCTGATTGAGGACACAAGTCAAGCAGTGACAAACGCTATGGAGAAGACCCTGTTACGTGTCGGAGAAGCGGCGGAGCTGCTGTCGGTCAGTCGCTGGACGATCTATCGATGGGTTGAGGAGGGACGGTTGCGCGGCACGAAGATCGGGAAAGGGAGTTTGCGAATCTTTCGCCAATCCGTTGTCGATTTAATCAAGAGTCATGAGAACGACAGGTTCGGCGCGTCGTAGCTCGCCGGGCACTGACGGCGTCGGCAGATGCATCCCTTGTAGCATCGGTGAGTACGCATCGGTAGACAGATCGGCGACTGTGCCGTATAGAGACGGTCATGATTCGATGCATGACGCGGTTCTCTGCTTCTCGTCGTCTGGAATGTCTTATCGGACTTGTGGCGCTGATCTACAGCGCACTACTCGTGACGGTGACCGAGTGTGCGCCGGCTCATACAGATCAGTCTCGGAGTCATCAGCACCGTCAGAGTGAACCAGGATCATCCGATCAGAACATTTTCTGTGGGTGGGCCTGCCAGATAACGGCAGATGCCGTCGAGGCGAATGGGGTTCTGCTGATTGCAAGCGAGTCGGTGAGCGAGCCTGTCGATCTCATCTCCCGCCGACGTTGTCTTGTGCAACTGTCCTCCGGTGTTCAGACTCGTGCTCCTCCATCAATCCTCTTTGCCACGCTCGGGTAAGCCATAGCGAGTAGGTTCGTGCTATCGGCTTCTGCTTCTTGAGCCTCAGTGCCTGTATTACACAATGAAAACAGGTCGGGTGTTGTCCGGCTGCTGGTCTAGCTCTGGTCAGTGCGGGAGGACGGGTGGCTACTTCCTCTTTCGTCTTGGCATTGAAGCTCGAGTAGGAATGGACCGAGACGCCTGCCGACCCAAACAGTATCGATTGAAAGCAACATTTAAGGAGTATCACGCATCATGGTGTGGCGAGAAAGCAGGGAGAAGTTACATCGATTGGCGGTATGCGCGGGAGTTGTTTGTGCTGTAAGCATCGGTCTCGTGCTTCCACTGGCGTGGGCACAAGACGAGGTATACAAAAAAGAAGACCCGGTACAGAAAGAAGACTCCGCCGTGATCGAAATGGAGCCTATTCAGGTCGAAGGTCAGCGAATCGAGCATCTCGAATCGGTGAAAAGAGAGCTCGCCAAGAGGCCTGCCAGTAACATCCTCATCGAGGAAAAGGAAATTGTGCAATCGCGGGCCTTGAATCTCCAGGATGTGCTGCAATTCTCTCCCGGAGTCCGGTTTCAGAGCAGGAACGGAGCGGATGAAGGACAATTCCAAATCCGCGGCACGTCGTTACGGAACAATTTTCATCATCGAGGCATCAATATCTTAATCAACGGCATCTATTTCGGGGATGCGGACGGGTTTTCAGATTTTGAAGCCATTGATCTGCTCGCGTACGAACGGATCGAGATCTATAAAGGCGCGAATGCCCTCCGATATGGTGCCAACTCGATGGGAGGAGCCATCAATTTTGTCCCTCGGACAGGATACAACGCCTCGATCCTTCAGATGCGAGTGATCGGCGGCAGTTTTGGATTGGTCAGCGGTCAAGTATCCAGCGGGAAAGTCACCGAGCCGTTCAAGATCGGGAACATGGACGCGACGGCGGATTATTACATCAGCGCGTCCGGGAATCGGCAGGATGGTTTTCAAGTGCACAGTGAACAGGCCAGGCAGCGAATCAATGCCAATGTGGGATTGAAGCTCGGTACGCATCAGGAGATCCGGGCATATTTTCTTCAGGCCAACGTGTCCGAATTTCTTCCTGGGACGCTCACGAGCGAGCAGCTCTTCGCCAATCGGAGACAGGTCGGGAATCAAACTCCGGGCGAGGATCCTTCAGGAGGAAGTTTTTTCGCATGTGCGCTCAACAGTCAGGTCTGTAAATACGGGCGGTATTACAACTTTCAGAGAATCGGCGTCGCCTATCGGAACGAGTTCGCCGCCAATCAATTCGTCGAGATCATTCCTTATTATTCGTACCAGTATCTGGACCATCCCATTTTTCAGGTGCTTCGGCAGGATAACCATAACGTCGGCGGCGAACTCCGCTATGTCAATGCGAACCCGCTCTTCGGTAAGACTAATTCGTTTGTCGTGGGAGTGCAGCCTCGCTATCTCGATCGACACCAGAGTCGGTTTGTGAATGTCCGAGGGAGTGCCGGAGCCATTTCGCAGAATGCGTTTCTTCGGACGTTTTATGTCGGGGTGTATGGTGAGGATGCACTGGATCTGACCGAGAAATTCACGATGGTGCTCGGCGCCCGGTGGGATTATTCGACTCGACAAGGAACCGTCCAGAATTTCGCGCCGGTCGGGATCCCGACGCAGAACGCTCCCTCGACGTTGGTCGGTACCCAACAGCCGATTCGACATTTCGATGCGATCAGTCCTAAGCTCGGATTCGTGTACAAGACGACGCCCACCTCCCAAGTGTATTTCAACGCCAGCCGGTCGTACGAGCCTCCGCTGGATTTGGAATTATTGTCTTCAGTCAATGCAGACGGTTCCGGCAATACCGGGTTTCTGAATCTTGACGCACAACGGGGCTGGCAGTTTGAGCTGGGCTATCGTGGAGCCTCGGTGGATAAACGCTACAGCTGGGATCTGACCGCCTATGACTTAGAAATGGAAAAAGAGATTCTCGCGTCGACCATCAATAATCGGGGCACCTTCCAAAACGCGAACAGCACACGCCATGTCGGCGTCGAAGCGGGCGGCGTGATGGTCTTGGCCAGGGGGTTATTTTCGTCCGGGAGCGGGATAAACGACGACAGCCTGCAAGTGCGGGCGGCCTATACCTGGTCGCACTTCAGGTTTACGGAGGATGTGCGCGGTGGCGGCGTGGGAGGACCCGACGTGTTGGTCGCACGTGACGGCAATACGATTCCCGGTGCGCCTGAGCACAATCTGGCCGGGGAATTGCGCTATGACCATCCTCAAGGGTGGTGGGTCGCGCCGAACATGGAATGGGTGTTGACGGGGATTCATACGGATTATCTGAATGAAGTGAAGGCTCCGTCCTACTTTGTCGTGAATATCAAGTCGGGTTGGAACGTGACCAAAAATCTGACGCTCTATGCGGAAGGTCGCAACCTGACCGATAAAACATATGCCGGTGCCATTACCGTCAATGATTCGCTCAGGCGGTTCGCCAATCCGGCATGGGGAATTAGTGCATTCGCAGGGGCGGAATATCGTTTCTAAGAAGGAAGAGCTCGGCAATACCATGTTTCGACATATGAACCAGCGGCTTCGTTTCAGAGGAAAAACTTTCCGACAGAAAGCGCTTGTCCGGTTCATGGCGCTGGTTCTGGTCGGTGTTTCCTGTGCGGTCATCACGGGAACTCCGGTTTCTTCGATCGCGGTGAGCGAGCAACGAGCGGTGCCCAAGCAGTACAAATTCACCAACGGGCGGTGGTTCGACGGCAAAGGGTTTCGCCGTGACACCGTCTATACCGTCAATGGTCTTCTGACGCGAGTCGCTCCGGATCGGGTAGATGAAGTCATCGACCTTCACGACGGGTTCGTGGTGCCGCCGTTCGGCGAAGCGCACAATCACAATGTCGAGGGACACTGGAATATCGACCGGATCGTCGAACGGTATCTGCATGACGGCGTATTCTATGTGAAAAATCCGAACAACATTCGCCAGCTCACCGAACAGATCGTCTTTCGGCTCAACACACCCGACAGCATTGATGTGGTGTTTGCCAATGCCGGTCTCACCTCCTCCGGTGGGCATCCGGCTCCCTTGTATGAGCATCACTTGCGAACGTCTCGGTATCGCGACATCGTCGGTGAAGTTCCACCGGGGTGGTTCGACGGCCGAGGCTATGTGCTGATTGACCAGAAAACAGATTTGGAAACAAAGTGGACGCGTATCGTAGAAGGCAAGCCCGACTTCCTCAAGGTATTTCTCGTGCACTCTGAAGATGCGGGTTTCCCTCGCTCAGATGCTCCGTCGCCGCAGCGGAAAGGGCTGGAACCCTCGTTGTTGCCTGGTGTCGTGGATCGAGCGCATCGCGCCGGCCTGCGTGTGACGGCCCACGTCGAGACGGCAGCGGATTTCCGCTTGGCGGTATCGGCAGGCGTCGATGAGATTGCGCATCTTCCCGGATGGTTCGTCGCTTCGTCCGAGCAGTTGGATCGCACGCGGCTGTCGGAAGAGGACGCGCGTCTTGCTCTGCAAGCCGGCGTGACCGTCGTGACGACGACGGTCGCGATGAAGCCGCATGGCACCGGTCACGAGCATCAGTCCGAAGCCGCGTCTCATCACCAGGTTCAGCCTGCACACCCATCAGCATTCTCCATGAGCCCATCTCTCTGGCTCCAAGGGCAGGAGGTCATGAAGCACAATCTCGCCCTGCTACGCCGCCACGGTGTTTCCGTGGCGATCGGAAGCGACCATGCCGAGACATCCTTGGAAGAAGCTCTTCATCTTCATGCATTGAATCTCTTTGATAACCTGACCCTGCTCAAACTGTGGTGCGAGGCGACGCCGAGAGCCATCTTTCCGAGCCGCAAGATCGGACGGTTGGTGGACGGCTATGAAGCCAGCTTTCTTGTTTTGAAGGACGATCCTCTAGCACGATTCGAAGCGGTGGCATCAATCGAAATGCGGGTGAAGCAAGGGTGGCGACTCCAAACCCTGAAGTGATCGCTCGTCGGTAAACAGGCTATGTCGATTCATCCGGTGTGATGGGCGCAGGCATGAAGTTTCGTCAAGTGAGGAGTTCCGCGTACACACTCTGTGTAGCAGATGTGAGCAAGTATCAGTAGCCGGCACCTAAATATTCACGTAGATATACACGTGATGATAACGCGTCTCACTCATACGAGCCGGATTGCTCGGCAGGTCGTGATCATCGGATGTGTGGTGTTCTACACGACGCTGCTGGTGATGAGCTTCGGATGTACGTTCGTCCATACAGCACAAGGCTCACAGGATCGCCATCATCACGATGATAAAGAATCCACCGCTCACACCGCTCTCTGTGCCTGGACCTGTCAGGCGACAGCCGATGTTGCCGTGGCGATCGGACCGTCCTCCTCCGTCATTGAGAGGCTTGTCGGGCAAGCCGACTTGACCTCTCACTCGCGTTTTCTTCCTGTCGATCTTTCTGAAACGCAGTCGCGTGCGCCTCCATCCTCTCTCCTCGTCGGACTCTGGTAAGCAAGCGCGTTGGCCTATCCGGCACACGCCTGCTTGCTGAGCGTCAGTATGTTCACCGAACAACGAATATGGGTGTGTGTTGTCCGAGCGGGCGGCCCTCCCGCTCGGACCGGCGCGGGGCGAAGGTCGATTGCCTCCTCCTTTGCCCCGCCCTGCCTTTGGTTTCGTCCAGTATGTGTGCCAATAAGGTATGGGAGGGAAGCCGGAGTATGTCGGTTGAACTCGTTAGGCAAGGATTCCTTCATCATGGCTCAGGTGAGACGTCTTGGGTTAATAGGTGTCCGATCGAGTCGTCCCCTCGCTCGGACCGATCCGGGGCGGAGGTGGTACCGCTGTCTACCTCCGCCCCGGTCCCTTAATTTTGGAGTCTTTGGGATAACTGTCCTAGGCTTCCGGCAGGAGACGCGGTAGTGATGTGAGCGCTTCTCGCGCCGGCAATGCTAGTTGAATGGTTGAATTGATTGCGAGACTGAATTGATAAGAAAGTCGTGAGTGCGGGTCTGGCAGTTGTGCACCCTTCTCCCAGACCTGGCCGGGGAGTCGGTGGAAGTTTTCTGCCGATTCCCCGCCCTTCGGGGGTACGGAGTTAGAGTGAGCGCGAATTCACTGGAGAGAACCTTGTTTTGCCGGTGGATGATTTCAGATGTCGATGCCTTGTTCGACAGTGTCTATTGTCAGGGAGAGCCATCTACTTTTATTGAGGAGGAGGGACATATGATTCGAATGAAAACGATCCTGGGTGTCGTGGCGGTGTGTGGGGTACTTGCGGGAGGTCTCACGAATGTGGTGTGCGCGGATCAAGGTGGACACGTGAAGGAAGTCATCAAGCACGCAAAGGAAGGGGTCGCGCACGAAAAAGAAACGATTAAACATCTGGAAGAAGCCGTGCAGGGCGGCGACAATGCCCATGCCAAAGAAGCGCTCGAACATGCGAAGGAATCGTTGAAACATGCGGAGGAGGCACTGGCCCACGCCGAAGAGGCCCATCCGACGGCAAAAAAGAAGTAATCGGCACCAACTTTTGCACCTCAAGGAGCGGGGAGTTCGTGTGCAATGCCCCGCTCTTTGTTGCATCCATGAGCAAACATGAGTAGACAGTGCGGAATCCTTGCTGTATGGAAACGTCAGGTACTGACAGAGATTTGAGACGACCGGACACAATGGTGTCAAAGCCGAAGCGTGTATGAAACGAGAAAATCGAGGTCTCTCTAGTATTTGGATCGCCGGATGTGCTGCGTTGATTTATGCAGTGCTTGCGATGGCGAGCGCCGGCTGCGTGTTGGCGCATGCCGATCAAAGTCAGAATCATCATCACCATGGCACAGGAGACGCGCCTGCTCACCATGCGTTCTGTGCCTGGGCTTGCCAAGGCACATCGGATGTCGTCATGGCACCGGAATCGCCCAAGGCGACTCTTTGCCTTGTCGTTGAGTCGATCATCTTCACTTCCAACCCACTTCTTGTCTCATCCAGTTTGCCGATACTCCGCTCTCGTGCACCTCCAATACCGCCGGTTGTCTTGCACGGATAAGGACCAAGAAAGAAAAGCCTGCTGCTGGGGGCTTATTTCTGCTGGTCTTGACTCCTGTCTTGTTGTTAGTCGTTCAGCCGTGGGTCTTGTTGTCTATGTCATGGATGAGCGCAGGGGGAAGGGAAGATGTTCTTCAATCCCCTCATCGTCATTTCATGGCACGAGCAGGAGCGCTCGTCATTGCAAGAAGAATCACTCATGGTGAGTCATGGAGGGAGGTAGCATGGATGTGTTGTTGACCTTGCAGCAAAAACAATTACTGCGTGTGGATGAAGCAGCTCACATTCTCAACGTCAGTCGTTGGACGGTGTATCGCTGGGTAGAAGCCGGTCGGTTGGGTGGAACTCGGCTGGGCGCAGGAAGCTTGAGAATCTTCAGCCACACAGTGGCGGCGTTGATTCATCACCATTGTGTGGGAAGCATATCCGATCAGACGATTGATCGACCGGAACCGTTGTCCACGGATGATTAGACGTATGGTGATCGTCGGGATGCCGGTCATGGCAGGGAGGGTCTTCGACAACGGCAAGCCATATGACCAGGATCAAGCCAGCTTCCAGGTGGCGTAGTGTTGGTGGAAGAAAGAGGTGAAAGTAGAATGTCCTTTTCCATAGGCGTCGTAACCATACTGCTGGCCTCTCTTGTGCTTCCGGTCTCGGCTAGTGCCGATTCAATCGATGAATGGCAGCGTTTGACGGAAGCGGGGACTGCTGCACGCGACCAAGCCAGGTATCAAGAGGCGGAGCGGTTCTTTCTCATGGCGATGCATCAGGTCGAACAATCCGGAGCCGTTGACGATCGCCTGGCGACGACGCTCAATAATGTGGGCTTGGCGCTTCATGATCAAGGACAGTATGCGCGGGCGAAGACCTATTACCAAAAAGCCTTGGCAATTTGGGAAGAGGCATCCGGAGCTGAACATGCGGAGGTCGCCGTTGCGCTGCACAATTTGGCGGAAATCTCTCAGCAGGAAGATGAGCTTGAGCAGGCAGAGGTCTACTATCTACGCTCGCTTGCGATCGCCAAGCGCGTGCGAGCTCATCAGCAGTTGGCGGTCGGATACAACGGGTTGGGCCTGGTCTATCGGAAGCAAGGCCGTCTTGTTCAAGCAGAAGCGTTGTTTCACCTTGCGCTGGCTCAGCTGGAAGGGCGAGACGGAATCGAGTCGACCGACGCCCCGCCGATTTTGAACAACCTGGCGTCTCTGTACAAAGAGAAGGGGTTATATGCGTTTGCCGAGCCGCTGTATCAGCAGGCCTTAGCCTTTCGCCGGGCGCGTTTGGGAGACAGTCATCCTGCAGTCGCTATTTCCCTGAATAACCTTGCGAATCTCTACCATGCCCAAGGGCTGTTTGAACTTGCGACCCAGCGGTATCGCGAAGCACTCGCCAGTAACGAGGCGGCGCAGGAGCCTGCGCAAGGACTCATGGGCGGTATTCTTGGGAATTGGGCCTTGCTCACACATGAGCGTGGTTTGCTGGAGGAGGCGAAGTTTCGGTACGAACGAGCGCTGGTGCTTCAGCAACAGACGCTGGGCGCCAACCATCCGATGGTAGCGGTGTTGCTTGGTCGTTACGCCGGTGTGCTGCGTGACATCCGGCAACAGGGGCAGATGGGGTTTGTGAAGAGTAGGATCGCGGCCATACACAATAGTGAGCTGCTTGATTTGCCACAGTAAGCCCCACTGCGGGGC
>CABVRR010000006.1:59369-76766 GCA_902500705.1 uncultured Nitrospira sp. | reverse complement strand
AAGAAATTCTCGTTCGCCGTCAGCACCGTCCCGTCCAAATTGAACTCAATCACCGCCTGTGCCTTACCGATCGCATCGGTGAGTCCTTTGACCTCCACCACCTTGGACGCGATCTCTTGCTCCTGGTTCTTCACGATCCGTTCTAACTGTTCCCCCATTGCATTGAATGAGTAAGCCAGCTGTCCGACCTCATCCTTCGCTTCTACGACCGCCCTGGCAGTCAGATCGCCCCTCTCTAGTTTTGAGACCGCATGGTTGAGATTGCTCAAAGACTGACCGATCATCCGCGATATCATCCATCCAAGAGCCAGTCCTAAACACACACCAAAAATGGTCAATCCGATGAACATGTTTCGAGAATGCTCGTATAACACATTGCTTTCTTGATAGACTTTTTCAGCATCTTGTTCCTTCATCGCCGCCAACTGCGTCGACCGACCCATCACTTGCTGCGCGCCGGCAATCGCATCATGCACTTTCTTGATCGCGTTGATGTTGTCGTTCTGTATGGTCAACTGCACGGCCTCTTCCATCATAACCATATAGGGAGGAAAGATCTGAGCCAACTCAGCGGAAAGGGTTTTGGCTTCGTCCGTGACGACAAGCGTCCTGAATTCCGTCAATTTGTCATGAAACTGCCGTGTCAGTTTAGTAATGTCTTTTGCGAGTTGCTCTTTTTCGCTTTGCTCGGTTGAAATGATCGCGGCGCGTGTCAATCGGCTGATACCGGTGATGGCAAGATTGACATCTTTGATCGCCGACAATCCTTTGAGTTCTCGTTCATACAGCACGGCGATCATATCGCTGCCGGTCGCAACCGTGCCCACCCCAAACGCACCGACACCCGCCATGATTGCCCCGACCAGGCTGAAAGCAAGCATTAACTTTCGGGTCGTATTGAGGTTCCTCAAAAAACTCATGCCCCTCGATTCCTTTCAGTCATCAATTCCTGTTTGATGTACAAATCCTTGTAAAATCAAAACACGGCGTTCCGAGCATGCACAGACGCCTCACAATGGAGAGGCACCCTATACGATTTTCGCTCACAGCAAATCCTCTCGCGTTGTATCCGTCAGCGAGAATACGGCCGTCGTTCACAATCCACTGAGAGAAGCGTTAGAGATTAGGCGGCTTTTGTTGCCACGGTAGCTTCTTGGATCTCATCCTCGGACAGGAGTCGATCCATGTCCAATAGCGCCACTAATTTGTCTCCGGACTTTCCAATGCCGTTCAGAAAACTCACGTCTACCTTGGCACCGAACTGAGGCGGCACCTGGATATCGTTCTTGTCGATATTCAACACGTCCGAGACGGAATCAACCACAAGCCCCATCACTTTATCCCGCACCACCACCACGATGATGACGGTGAAGGCCGTGTACTCGATCGTCGGCATACCGAATTTCGTCCGGAGCTCGATGATCGGAACGATGGTGCCACGGAGATTCAAGACGCCTTTGATATGAGACGGCGTGTTGGGAATTTTTGTGACCGTGGTATATCCTTTGATTTCCTGGACGCGAAGAATATCCACCCCGTACAACTCTTCCCCAAGATTAAACGTTAGAAACTGGCTGCCGTCGCTCGTGAGTCCGATTTGTTGATTCAGTTCTCTTGCTGCAGTTTCAAGCGTTGCTGAAGGCATACATCCTCCTTTGTCAGACTTCTCGTTCTGTAGAGACTGTTCCGTAACTAAACTTCTACTCGTTTATGTTCATCTGTCTTAGTCATCCACCCTTGCTCAAGCTGCATCAGATTTTTGGCTAGTTTTTTCAGGAAACACCGTTTCTCCTGAGGCTCGCCCAGCACCTCATACACCCCTCAGAATAACTCGGCACCTTCCATATCGTCAGGGCTACACAGAATCCCATTACGCAGCCATGGCAGTTTCTTGCCTGGCAATCTCGATCAGTCCTCGTACATCGAGGATAAATCCGACGGTCCCGTCGCCTAAAATAGTGGCTCCCGCGATACCCTCAACTTTTCTGAAATTTTGCTCCATGCTCTTAATCACCACCTGCTGTTGCCCAAGGATTTCATCCACCATCACGGCGACTCGCTCTCCCTCGGTCTCGAGAATCAGGAGAATCGCCTTAGTCGCAAGCTTATGTTCGGGTTCCAGTGCGAACACCTCATAGAGTCGGGCCATCGGCAGATACGTCCCTCGCACATTGATCAATTCACCTTTCCCGACAACGGTTTTGACCGAACCTTCTTTCGGTTGTATGGATTCCAGAATAGAGAGGAGCGGAACGATGTAGGTTTCTCGACCGACTCGCACGGTCATCCCTTCGATGATGGCAAGGGTCAGCGGCAGCTTCAGGGTAAACGTAGCACCTTTCCCCAACGTGGTTTTAATACTGACCGTACCGCCGAGTCCTTCGATGTTGCGTTTGACGACGTCCATGCCGACACCGCGTCCCGACACGTCCGTCACCTTTTCCGCGGTTGAAAAACCCGGTTTGAAGATCAGCGACCAGATTTGCTCATCGGAGAGTTTGTCGTTTTCCGAGATCAGTCCCTGTCGGATGGCCTTAGCGAGGATTTTGTCACGATTGAGACCTCGTCCATCGTCTTCGACGGTGATGCAGATGCTGCCGCCTTCATGAAACGCATTCAGCTTGATGGTCCCCATTTCAGGCTTATTATTGTCCAACCGTTCTTCCGGCAGTTCCAGCCCATGATCGGCCGAATTTCGAATGAGATGGGTCAAGGGATCGCCGATGGATTCGATCACTGTTTTATCCAGTTCTGTCTCTTCGCCGGTCATCACCAATTGAATTTTCTTGCCGGCCTTGGCGGCCAGGTCTCGGACAAGCCTGGGGAAACGACTGAATGCCGTCCCGATCGGCAACATGCGTATGCTCATGACTCGTTCTTGAATTTCCCGCGTGTTTCGTTCCAGCTGCGCTACCCGCTCAAGCAGCACATGGAGTTGACTCATCTCGAAGCGGGCGCCCAAGTCACTGAGCATCGATTGTGTAATGACCAGTTCACCGACCAAATTGATCAGCTTATCGATTTTGGCGGTATCTACGCGAATAGACGCCGTGTCGGCCTTTTTGGCATGCGCGCCGGATTCTTGTTGTCGTTGTTTCTGAAGCGCTTGCTCAAGTTGTTGCGGCGTGACGGCCTTTTGCTCGACCAAAATCTCACCGACTCGCTTTTGCTGTGCCAACGCGTGATCCAACGCGGACGAAGACACCACGCCGCCTTCGACCAGAATTTGTCCGATGGGTTTTGGTCCATCCATCTCCGAAGTTGGCATCGGAGTCGCAGTTGACACCGACTGACTCTGCACTCCTTTGTCTGCCTCTTTTGCACTGACTTGCTGGATCGACAACTGACTGTCTTCGCGAACAAATTCGAAAACAGCCTCCACGATCTTGGAATCTTTCTCGGTCCTCAACTGCAATTCCCACGCAAGGTAGCATTGCTCCGGATCGATATCGGTCAGATGCGGCAGCCGAGAAACATCCAATGTCACCTTGGTTAACTCACCAAGACCTCTCAATTCCTTCATGGTCTGGAGCGGATCCAGGCCTCGCTGAAATAGCCAGTTTGGAGGGGTCCACGTGATGACATAGGTCTTAGTGAGATCGCCACTCTGAGCAGGATCGATTGCCGTCGTGAGTTCACTTGCAGGCGGCTGTGGCGCGCCGGCAGCACTCGCCGAGGCCAACTCGCTTGTGAGGCGTTGTACCGCCGCATCGTCGACGGGTGCCCCGGTCTTGACCGACTCGATCAACGTCTTCAGACAGTCGGTCGATTTAAGAAGAAGATCGGCGATCGGTGGCGAGACAGCTTTCTGCCCATTTCTCAGCAGATCAAGCAACGTCTCCATCTTATGGGTAAATTGCGCCACGGCATTAAACCCGAACATGCCGCTCGTGCCCTTGATCGAGTGAGCCGATCGAAAGATCTTATTCAGGAGATCCAGGTCTTCAGGATGCTGTTCAAGTTCCAGCAAACCTTCTTCAACAACCGCGAGATGTTCTGCGGCTTCTTCGAAAAACGCGGCCTGAAATTGTGCGAAATCGTTGCTCACAGCCGACTCCCCGTCATTTCTCAATCAATACTGCCCGACCCTCAGTTTTCTTCAGCCACACATCGTGATTGATGCTTCAAGCCGGCAACACCTTGGCGATTGTTTTGAGAAGAAGTTCGGGATTGAATGGCTTTACGATCCATCCCGTGGCTCCCGCCTCTTTACCGGCTTGCTTCTTCTCAATTGCCGACTCCGTCGTCAGCATCAGTATCGGCGTAAACTTGAAACTGGCCATCTTCCGTAGTTCCTTGATGAGCGTAATGCCGTCCATCTCCGGCATATTGAGATCGGTGACGACGATGTCCATCTTAGGACCGACTGACACTTTATTCACAGCATCCTTGCCATGCTCGGCTTGAACGACTGTGAATCCGGCGTTCGTTAAGGTAAACGCCACCATCTGTCGCATGGTCGGCGAATCATCGACAATCAGCGCTGTCTTCCCCATATTGCCCCCTTCACCTCCGGTCCATAGCTCACCACTGAATCTCGTACACCTCGCCTAGAAGAGTGTGACTGAATCTGCCTCATTACTTGATAGATCAATCGGTACCGGCTCTTGATAGTCCGGTTGTAGCGTTGCGTGGTGCAATCGACGCTCTTCCTCCATCGTGTAGTTATGCTCGATGATTTGCAGTGCGGCGATCTCTTGCTTTGCGCGCTCATCCCGCGGTCCCTTCAGGAGAGCCTGGAGATGGCGGCGTAACTGATCCAATGCCAGACTGACATGTTCCAACTTTTGACGGGTAATATCCTGGAACTGCATGGTCATGACCAATCGAGACACACTGGCCGCTCGCTCTGTGGATGTCGTCGCCGCATCGAATGCAGCCAATAGTCGAAGATGCACCAATACCTCCGTCGCAGCTCGCTCTGTCTCTTGTGTGACCGCCGTCATTTGGGCTTGTAAGACCGGAATCATGTGCACCGTTCCGGTTGCAAATGTTTCCCAGGCCCGCTGATGTTCCTGCAGTACGTTGAACGTCCGCGCGGAATCGACGAGACCGTCCCCTGACTCGTCATGTGGCTCTACCGAACTCATACTTTTGGCTTCACACCCTTCTTCGCACATTATCGGTGACACTGGGCGATGGCTCCGTTCGAGTCAGAGCATCACTCACTCAGCGAATCGGTAAATCCTAATTGCGTCAATCGTGTCCGCAAATCCTCAGAAATACCGGTGACGAGCATCCGCTCTTGCTTCCGCGCAGCGAGCATCAGCTGAATCGCCGCCGTATCGACGCGTGCAATGCCGCCGAGGTCTAATGACACTAATCCATCGTGCGCCAGCAGCTTTACCAGCGATTCTTTGAACTCAGCCGCTTCAAAAATGGTGAGGTCTCCTTTCGGAGCCAGCAGTCTCTCGTTCATGCCCTCAGTCTGCGGTGCGGACGGTACGGATACTTCCGTGGTCATCGACGACTAGCTCCTATACTGAGATCACATAGCCCTATTGTCGGTTGTTTTCGATTGAGACTTGAGAACCCGTTTCATGAGATACACATCCTACTTATGGTATTTGAAATCGTTTGCCGCTCGGTGACTCCGAAACAGGCTGCGTCTGATCGTGCGACACATCTTCCGTCGATGGCTCGGATAGATCTGAATCACCCTCTGCTTGAAGAGCTGGAGCAGGTGGTGCCTGCTCCAGAATGACGACTTCGACTCGACGATTCTTCGCCCTCTGCTCTGCGTCTGAATTGGCCGTGACAGGTCTGGTGTCCGCATGCCCCACGGCCGCCAGGTGACCAGCCGGAACTCCGTAGAGCTCCGACAGCACCCGCACAACCATCACCGCCCGAGCGGCCGACAATTCCCAATTGGAGGGAAATTGCGCCGTCCGGATGGGCACGTCATCGGTATGTCCCTCGACACGCGTATGCCGATCGAGCTCAAGAATTGCCGCCCCCAGCCCCTCAAGAAACCGCAATGCCTCAGTGCGTACGGCGGCTTCTCCGCTGTTGAACAGGACTTGGTCCGGGATAGTAATCACGATATCCCCATTTATCTTTTCTACGATCCGGACGAGAGCCATGTGCGGTGTCCCATTGAGGACCTGCACCAGATTCCGGAGCCGTCGCATCGCGACCTCTTTACTCCCTGGAGTATTTGGAGCCACTAAGGCGGTTTTGTTGGCGTTTAAACTGAACGGCGAGGGAGCCGATGGTGTACTCACCACAGGATTGAGAGCCGCTTTGATCGACTCACTGACCGTTCGGTACTTTCCGACATTGACGGACGAGACGGAATACATCACGACGAAGAAGGCGAATAACAGCGTGATAAAATCGGCATACGAAACCAGCCAGCGTTCATGATTCTCGTGTTCCTCGTGCTTATGCTTCGCCATTATTCAGCCAATGTCGTTCGCCATTCCCCACGGATACATGTCTACGAGGAAATCTGGATCCTGGACAATCATTTCCAATGAATTCTTCCCGTTATTTTTTAGTTTCCTTTGTGCGTTCATGGTGCGGAAGAAAACTTTCCAACTTTTCCTGGAGCAGTCGAGGGTTTTCACCTTGAGCCAGTCCCACCAGACCCATGATGATGAGGTTGCGGGCCCCTGCTTCAGCTTTCAGCTTCATCTTGATCTTATTCCCCAGAGGGAGAAAGAAGAGATTGGCGGCACCGACCCCATACACGGTGGCGACGAACGCCACCGCGATCCCACCCCCGAGTTTCGAGGGATCGGCTAGGTTTTCCATCACGTGAATCAACCCAAGCACTGCCCCGAGAATACCGACGGTCGGCGCATACCCTCCTGCCGCTTCCCACACCTTGGCCGCCATCACGCCTTCTTCCTCATGGTGCTCGACTTCGATTTCAAGAATCTCATGCACGGCTTTGGGGTCGGTTCCGTCGACAATGAGCTGTATGCCCTTTTTCATGAAAGGATCTTTGATGTCTTTCAACTTGCCCTCCAGCGCCAACAACCCTTGTTTCCGTGACACATTCGCAAGATCCAAGATCAGCGCGATGGTGTTCTTGTTATCGATGTTCAGGTTGGTAATGGCGAGGGAAAGCGATCCGAATGCTTTGATCACGACCGGCAAAGGATTCTGTACGCAGATGGCTCCGATGGTACCGCCCATGACGATGATAAACGCCGTGAGCTGCATGATGGAGCCAAGATGGCCGCCTTCCAATGCTTGGCCCCCGACGATGGAGCCCAGTGCCAGTACGACTCCGATTATGGTTGCAATATCCATGGTTCAAACGCCTCATTTGAACCCGAATTGCGCCAAAATATCATCGGCGACTTTCTGCTGCATCGCCGTCGTCTTAGACTCTTCAAGTTGTTTGAGCAGCTCACCGGCTGTCCCCGAGTCGGTCGAAGCACGGTTGTTCTGCTGGAGCCCAAACACCACGACAAGCTCCATGAGCTTGCCTTGTACTTCATTGAGAATAGTCACAAGCTTTTTCACTCGCTGTGCGACCAAGTCCTGAAAGGACAGCGTGGTCATGATTTCTGTCAGATGCTTGTCGTCTTGAGCCAGCGCGGATGTGACTTTCTCGAGTCGCCCCACAAGAGTCGTGCAATCCATCGCTCGTAGTGTCTCGACGACGGCAGAAAGCTCTTTGACAGCCTGTCCATGACTCTCTTGGAGCATTTCTGTTAACCGCATGACCTCCAGCGCACCGTCCTCCGTCATCTTGCTGAGATCGCTCAAATGGGACGCCGCCGTCGGCAGCTGAGTCGTGCTGGACATAATCTGCGGACTAACCTCTGAGATGGCGGCCATCGCGCTCTCGACAAACCTCGCTAATTCTCCGAGTTCTTCATACAATTTATGCGCTTGGTTGTGCACAACACCTCCCTCGATCTCGGTTCGAGCTTCTGACGAGTAAATCACCGTCTACTTGAAAATTTTCCCGATCTTTTCCTGCATCGTCTCGGCCGTAAACGGTTTGACGATATAGTTGCTCACGCCGGCTTGAACCGCCTCCACCAGATTGCTTTGTTGTGCCTCGGCCGTCACCATTAAGACCGGTGTGCTTTTGAGTTTTTCGTCTGCTCGTATTGCGCGGAGCATGTCAATGCCTGTCATGACAGGCATGTTCCAGTCGGATACAACAAAACCATATGTATCCGCCCGGAGCTTCTGCAGCGCCTCCTGCCCGTTTTCTGCTTCCTCCACATTGGCGAATCCCAACTGTTTGAGGATATTTTTAACGATTCTTCTCATGGTTACCATGTCATCGACCACGAGAATTTTCATGTTTGAGTCGGCCGGCATATCGCCTCCTTTATCTCACTCAATTGTCACAGCCACGATGATCAACCGTTCGTTCATCATAAGATGCTAAACACGTCATACCACTTCGGTGCTTCATCAAATATCGGCACATTGATCATATGACCTAATCCGGAACGGCTGATCTGTCCCCTGCCTGATATCGTAGTGACCACTGCCGATGTGCGCGGAGAGCAACGTGTCGCCAAGAGACCGTCGCCGGTAGGATCATGCCCATCTCTCATGATCTCGGTGTCCTGCCAGCTGAGACAGGAAAGCTGCGATCATTCCGCCGATGAGTGAGACCGCAACTCGAACATCTCTAGCCTTGCCGAGACCGACCATGCATCCATTCATGGATATCACGGCGAAGGAAGCGCCAATGTTTTCCGATTTTTGACGCCGGCAGTTCGCCTACTCGGGCAAGCTTATAGACGGTAGACTTTGGCACTCGGAGAAATCGCGCGACCTCCATTACGGTCAGAATTTCCCCTTCCCGTGCGGTGGTCGCCTCGGCTGGCATCGCTGTTACTGGAGATACTTCATCATTCATGACGACTGAAATATCGGCGTGGCGGTTGAAAAACTTGAGTGCGCAATACAAGCCGATCTCGGCTTATGTCGGCCTATTCTTATCCATTTCGCTCGAATACGTGGTGTCTATTCATGTTTCTCCACGACTGACCGACAAAGGATCTGCAACGAGGTTCAATCCATTAGGAACTGAACTGCATGGCGCATGTCATCTCGGTCGCCTCAGGGAAAGGCGGAGTCGGAAAAAGTGTGGTCTCCGCCAATCTCGCTCTCGTCTTGGCACAGAAGGGAAAGCGAGTGGTACTTGCAGACCTTGATGTCGGTGGCGCCGACGCGCACATACTGGTGGGACTCCTCAACCCACCGCTTACGCTGACCGACTTCCTCAACCATCGAGTCTCCCAATTGGATGACTTGGCACACCCCCTCCCGATTCATCAGAATTTACGCATTATCCCCGGCACCGGCGACACCTTGGCGACCGCCAACATGCCCTATTCGCAAAAGAAGCGTCTGATCCGAAACTTTCAAGACATTCACGCGGACGTCATCGTCGTCGATATCGGCGCAGGAGCCAGCTATCATGCGCTCGATTTTTTTCTGATGGCCGACCATCACGTCGCCGTCGCAACTCCGGACCCGACCTCCATCCTGGATCTCTATCGGTTCATCAAGCTGGCGGCAATTCGTCGCGTCCTATCGATGTTCGTGATGCGGGAAGTCATGGCGGAGGGACTTTCGAATCGAGACTACATCAGTGTGGAGGAGGTGCTGGACGTGGCGGGCAAGACGGATGAATCGGGTCGCACAATCGCAGAAACGACCCTACGAGCGTTTCAACCGAGCCTCATCCTCAATCGTGTATCGGGACGTGCACGCGTCAACGTGTCGCAACTGAAGAAGTTGCTCAAAGAATATGTCGGAGGCGATTTAACTTTATTGGGTGAAGTTCCCGAAGATCCGGCGATGGAGCAAGCCGTGCGAGCCTATGTTCCAGTGGTTCAGCATGCACCGGATTCTCCGGCTGCAGTCGCCCTTAAGAAGACAGCTGACATGCTCCTGCAGCTGATCGGAAGCACTTCATCGCAAGCAGCATGATTCTTCTCCATCACATAATGACCGCTCTCCCTGCCGTCGTACGCGATTTTCAGTCAGCGAATCTCCGCGCTGCGCTCATTCATGAGACTCCTCTATTAGATGAGAATATTTATCGGACCTGAGTACGGCGCGCGCGAAGCCGTTCGGCTTGTGTCTGAAGAATGTGGCGGATGATATGCTCCTGGTCATCGGCTTTGAGATCGATGAATTCCGTGGCGATCGTAAACCTTTGGCCGTCCGTTTGAGGCATGGAGCGAATAACCTTCGCTGTGACCGTGATCAACCTGAACGGAGGGAGAATCAGCTTAGTCACAAGTTGAGCACCGACCGTGAATGCGCACGATGAAACGAAGCCCACTCCGCCCCCACTCAGATTGACATCCATCGGCCGAGCCATGGTGACACTGGACGGTTGACTGAGCGCTAACGAATTCAGGATCACTTCCAGCAGATAATCAACTTTCATGATCCATGGAAGCACCGGCGAGCCGACCAATGCGTCTCCCGTGCGCGCAAGCAGATCTGCAGTCGGTTTCGCGACTGCCGCGGAAATCATCTCCGGCGTCGTGTTACCCGTTTCAACAGGAACGGCGGTCTCTGTTTCAGTCAGCACACGATACTCCATCAGGACCCGATCGTCGATTCTGATCCATTCTCGCCGCTCATCGACAGGATGCTTATCGGGTGCGAGAGATGTCGTGACGGAAGACGCCATGATTAAGCCACTTTCACGGTTATGCGGCACAACTCAGTGCCACTGCACATGCTAACCCAGGAGGCTTGGGAGCATGAAGGATCACGCAGTTCCGTCCTAGGACTTTGGCGGCATTGAGAGCAGCATCACCAACCACCATCCACTCCGCAACGGTTGCCACGGCAGTATCCGGAACTGCGGCCAAACCGATACTTGCCGTGGTACGCACCTGCCCGGTTCCAACCGCAAAGAGGTATCGTTCGATGCGATCTCGCATTCGCTCTGCAAGAATATGTGCCTGCTGTCGATCTGTATGAGGCAACACGACCCCGAACGTATTGTCCCTAACTCGCCCCACGATGTCGCTGTCACGTACGGTTGCCCGTATCAGATCAGCTGTCGTCTTGAGCACGTGGTCTCCGGCCATATGACCGAGGCGGTCGTTAACGACTGTGAAGAAATCCAAGTCCAACAGTAACAGACAAGCCGGCACACCGTAGCGATGCCCGACGCTCAACTCCCGTCTCAATGCGCCTTCAAATGCGTGTGCATTCAGCAGTTCTGTGAGCGGATCGCGAAGAGCGAGGTCTCCTGTTCGCCGAAACATGTCGGCATGGCGAAGCGCCAGAGACAGAGACGCACCGATCGTCTCAAGTACTTCTCGCTCATTATGGCTAAAGTGATCCGACCCCTTCGGTTGAATAAGGAGCAAACCCGTTTCATTTGCTCCGAGCGCAAGGGCTACTTCATGCCCACATGTGAAATCCTGTTCGTGCAGAGATGGTTCCGATGTCGCAGGCGGGACGAGATACAGATGTCGTCCACGGATACCGCGCGGAGGAGAATGGGATTCCGCGCCATGCGAGGAGAGGTGGCCAAGTCTATGGAGTAGATACCGACGCGCGCGCGCCTCTTGATCCCGATTCTGGGAATCCGACCAGATCCAAGCTTGATGACGATGTGATCGTACAACGCCAACCAAGTCGGCATTGACCAGAGTCGGCAATCTTTTCGTCAACGCCTTAATGATCGTGTCTTCGTCAGCCGAGCAGGTGAGTGCATCGATCAGATGATGCAGTGCGGTAAGCTTTTGGCGATGGTGTTGCAGTTCATCCTGGACACAGACCAACTCCTGCCTAACCCGAGACAATTCATCGGTCGACATAGGTTCGTCAAAAGGGGTCCGCTCGGTCATGGCCCGTTCCTGCCTCTGCTAGGCCTTCATCGAGACGGTCGCAGGAAGTACCGCCTGCCCTGCCAGTCGCTGGTGGAGGCCCTGAAGTCGCTGCTTGGTCGCCGTCGCCTCGCTCAATAGAGAGGACAATGTCGTTTGAGCGGTGCGCACACGACTACGAATCTGTTCATCAAGCCTCAGCAGATCGCCCGCCTCTCGAATCGGCTGCTGCATGACTGCCAGTAGAGCCCCACGCGCATCATAATAGTGAGCAACGGCATCCCACTGTCCGAGCTCAGCCGCCTCAACGGCAGCCTCCGTAAGCCGTATAATGTCGGCCTGAGAATCCTTTGTCATGGTGTTCATCGTACACCGGCCATAGAAGTCTCCTGCGTCGCGATCTCACGCCACCCTTCCCGAAGCGTCGTCAAACAGCGTAATGGGCCATCGAGATGGCGCACATCATTCCGCACATTGGCGGTCACCAGTTCGTTCAACATGTACTCGTAGAGACGACGCAACGACCGCGCAATCTCACCACCTTGTTCAAAATCCAACACGCTGTTGAGCTCTCCGATAATGGAAATGGCTCGCCCGAGGAATCGGCCTTTTTCCTTTAGATCGTTCGACTCGATCCCAGCCCGAGCAAGTTCAATCGATTGAATAGCCGCGTCGTACAGCAGCACAACGACCTGAACTCTGGACGACGTCATGACCTGTGTCTGCCTATACTGGTTCGTGTATTGAGTGAGCATAGATCCTTTCCCTGGATGCTCCTAAGTGCTTCCCTTCTGCGAGGAGTTCGCCTGCAGGAAGTTGTTCTGACTCTGGAGTTGTCGCAGCAGCCCATCGAGTGCGGCATACTGACGACGGAGTCTCGCTTCATACTGGGTGATCAGATCTTCCTTTCTGCCAATCTCGTCCGTCACATCTGAAATCTGATTGGTGAGACCGCTCTTTCTAAGCTTCAGCGCGCCGGATTCAATATCATTGAGCGAATCCACCGAGGCATTGAGGAGTTGCGCCACCCCGACACTACCGGTTTGAGTCACGAATAGATTTTTGACCGCAGCATAATTTGAGCTCAACGCCGTGCTCAGCTTAGCGTCTTCGACGGTTACCGTGCCATCACGCTCTGTCTTGAATCCGACATCCCCCACTGACCCATACGTGGTCAATCCCGGCACGACGGAGGAGAGTGCGCTCCTCACTTGGCTGAGCACCGTCCGCACCGTCGGCTCATTGAAAAATATTCCACCTTTTTTGGTGGCGACGTCGTACGTATTGCGTTCATTGATGAACGTGACCACCTCATTATAGGCTGTCGCCAGATCCTTGATGCCTGTTTGGACCGCCGCTACATCCCGTGAGACATTGACTGAAACGGTGCCTGAACCGGTGGTCTTATTCAGCGTCAAGGTCACTCCAGTAATCGCATCGGTCATGGTGTTGCTGCTGCGCTGAAACGTGACCGGATTGAGAGCAGGATCACCCACGACAATCACGGCATCTTGGGCCGCTTGCAGCGTATCGGTTCCTCCGGTTCCACTGCCGTTCAGAAAATCAAGATCGGTATTGTCCGACACAATCGTGACGGCGTTACTGGCGCCGGTACTGACGGCGGTCAATGCCAAGCGATAGGCAGGAGACGATTCGCTCCCGGCGTTGATTACCGAGGCCGTGACGCCGGCACCGAGGTCATTGATGGCGGTTTTAAGATCTTCAATCGTTGCCGTGGCGCTCAAATTCACGGTTTGGTCCGTGCCGCTGCCGACACGAAAGGTAAACATCCCCGAGCCTCCGCTCACGATGTCCGTCGTCGTGGAGATGACCGCTTTTGCCGCCTTATTCGTGAGCTGATGGGATTGCGCCAGTTGTGTGACCTTGACGGTGTAACTTCCCTGCACGGCCGACGACGATCCTGTCGCAGTCAACACGGTTGAATCGCTGGCCGACACGCTGGAACGGTCGAAATTGGAGGGGAGACGCAACTTGTCGGCCGCGCTTTGGAGGGCAACCAACTTTGTGCTCAGCGTGGCGTAGTCGGTCGACTTTGAATTGAGCGTGGCCTTCTTGGTCGTGAGCCGATCAACAGGGATGCGGGACGCTTTGACCAATTGGTCGACCACCTGACCGAAGTCCAGTCCATTTCCCAATCCGCCAAAACTGATCGTCGCCATACGGGCTCCCTTGTGATCGCTCTATCCTTGTTCCTGCAGCAGCAGTCCTTTCGGGCCCGACAGATACTTTTCCAGCGCTAAAAACTCGTCTGGTGGAATCTGGCGGATCACCTCGCCGGACTCCTCTTCAACCACCTTCACCACGACTCGTTCGGTTTCGTCGTCCACTCTGATCTTGAGCTGTGGGTTTGCCAGACTCAAAACCTCGTTGACTCTGGTCGCAGCCTGATCGATCGTGGACCGCTCAGCGGATGCCTGGACCGTTGACGGCTCTTCTGCATCCTCTGTTTTCACCTTCGGCTTTTGCCCTACCGCACCCGATGGTTCTTCTCCACGAATGCGTTCGACCCGAAGATCTGCCTTTGGTGTAACGCTCTGTATCATGGCAGCCTCCGCATAAGTTTATCGGTGCCGCGCCCCCATGAAAAGAAGGCGCGGTCCCGATAGCCAGTGATTACTGGAGCAAGGCCAGTGCCTGTTGCGGCAGTGTGTTTGCCTGTGCGAGCACGGCAATACCTGCCTGCACCAAAACCTGGTTCTTGGTGAATTGCGAGGTTTCATAGGCAATGTCCGCATCGCGGATCCGCGACTCGGCTGCCGTCAGATTCTCGCTTGACACCTCCAGATTTGCGATCGTCGCTTCGAACCGATTCTGGAGCGACCCATATTCGGCGCGAGCGGTTGCCACGGAGCTGATGGCGCTGTCGATGTTGCTCAGCGCGCTCTGCGCATTGGCTGCCGAAGACACGTTCACGCTGCTGATTCCCAGCGAGGAAATCGTCAGCGAGTTCAGGTCCATCGACAACGTGTTGCCCGCTCCGCTCTTGAACCCGACTTGAATCGAGAAACTGATCGAGCTTCCACTGGTCAGGGCTTGTCCATTGAACTCCGTCACCTGCGCAATACGGTCGATTTCCGAACGCAGCGCCAAGAACTCCTGATCGATGTACGACCGCTCGGTGGCGCCCACCGTGCCGCTGGACGATTGCGATGCCAGTTCTCTCAGTCGGCCAAGCAGGTTACCGACCGTCGCAGCCGCGCCGTCGGCGATCTGCGTCAAGCTGATGCCGTCCGACGAATTCCTCACAGCTTGGTTGATGCTGCGAATGTGCGCCCGCAAGGTTTCGGATAATCCGAGACCGGCCGCATCGTCGGCTGCGCGGGTGATGCGAAGTCCGGACGAGAGGCGCTCAACCGAGCGACCCAAGCTTCCCGTACTTACACCCAAATTACGCTGGGCCGAGATGGATGCGGGATTATTGTTAACGATAATTGCCATAGCCCCTTCCTCCTTGAGACAAAAACTTGATCAGCCTATTTGCTTCCGGCATCCGTGCAGAAGCGTGTGCCCGACTCATATCTGTGAGCGGGTCTGATTGCCTTATCGGCTGAATCAACGGGGACTTGAGCCGTTCATCAATCGAATACGAAGAGATCGAGTCGGTTCCAACGGACACCAATCGGCCTTTATCATCGGATATCCAACCGTGGTAAAATTTCGTACTCCAAGAGGTCAGCCATACGAACCACATCCTTAGCAGCTCGAGCCTCTACGAGCTGCTGAACCCAGGACGCCATTGGGGACACTCCGTTCCCTGCCGGCATCGTCGACGAAGCCGAAGCGGCAAACTCAAGATAATCCGCCAGACGTCCCAGCCAGGCATCGAGCGCAGAAAGCGGCCATGGCCCGAATCGCAACGGCGAGAGCAAGGCCGTTCCCTCAGCTCGCAGAGTCGCGGCATATTTTTTCACGGACTCTTCGGCGGCCCCTATGAGGTCAGACATGGCCTGTGAGACCGCCGTCAGCTGCGTGAATTGCGTGACTGATTCAGCAAGAAACACGGGATCTAAGTCTCGGTCTGTAATCATCCGCTGATCGAGCTGTAATTTGGTGATGATACGAGCTCTGGCATGGGCACGTTCACTGACGTCCGTCAGTACCTGTTCCATTGTCAGCGGCGCATCGACGTTCCAGTGATCGTGATCCAGCGTGATCTGCATGAGACAGTCTCCTCTCATTCGATACCGACGTACGACACAGGTAAAATTGCGCTCGAAGTGATCGTCTCTCGCACGGCTGACATGGACGCGATCACCAGTTCCGCTTCGTGACGCCAGCGATGGTAACCAGCCGCGTGATGTCTCGCCATTTGTTCAAGTCCTTGCACATTGTCTTGATGCAGAAGGCGGAGCGCGGCCGTGGTGAGCGGCTTGGTGGCCCAGGTTGCCATGCCGATTTGAGTGGCTTTGTGACGTTCTTCTGCCTGTGTCAGCTGCAGGGTTTGGATGGTGTGAACTTCAAGCGGCGTGTGTCTGGTGAGCCGAACAATATGGTCGGCTCGCTGACAGAGCCTATCGAGCAGCGGCATCATGGTTCGAATGCACATCACGCCCTGACCGGTATCCGGAGCATGACCGGTAAGCAGCGGCAATCGGCTTGGCTGGCCGGTAAACGATTCATACCAGCGTCGGCGCCAGAAGGCCGCATACCAGGCGATCCTCGCATCTTCATGACCAGAGACCAGTTCAAAGGTGCCCAGCTGATCCGCATCCACACCTGATCGATACAACCGATAGCCTGGCACAACCAAAGGCAACGGCCCCTGTCCGACCACATGCCGCATGACATCGGCGACCGCATCGATCGGAAGACGCTCTTTACAAGCATGGTGTGCACAGATTTGATCAAAACCACAGGGAGCACATTCCAGATCAGGCTGCATGACCCAATGTCCTGGCCCATACGGACCGGTCTCCTGAAAATCCACATGGCCGACCGACAGATCAATGACCGGCGTCTGCACCCCGACGGCTAAATGCATCGGCCCCGTATCGTTCGTGAGTAGTAATTTACAGTTCGCCAGAAGGGCAACAAGCTGTGGCAGTGTCGTCAGTCCGGCGGCATTCTTGACCGGACGGTTTCCCCCTGCCTCTCGATACGTCCGAATGGCAAGTGCGATCGTGTCTCGCTCCGACGGCGCCCCGATAAATACAATGCCGCCGTTCCACTGTTTGCTGAAACGGGCCAGTGTCACGCCGAAATGCTGTGGCCGCCAGGCCTTCATCACGTCGCTTGCGCCAGCCTGCACCGCGATCCATGCGTGCTCCTGTCCGTCTGGGTTCGACAGGAAACTTCTTGCCCAGTCCTCACTCTCGGCCGGTACCACCACGCGCAGCGGCGCAAACGCGCCCGGCCTGCTTCCACCCATTGCATAGACATCGACAAGATTGAATCGATTGATCCGACGGATCTGATGAATATCGGTGAAGTACGTCATCCAGGGATTATCGATGATCGTACCGCCGTCCCATGCGCTCCGCGCTCCGCGGATATCAGGGGCGCCGACATAATCGGCCAACAGTGCGCTCGGCCGGTTGAACGTCAGATTGATGATGCGATCATAGCGACGTTGGTGCAACTCCTCAGCCCA
>CABVRR010000006.1:53839-59269 GCA_902500705.1 uncultured Nitrospira sp. | reverse complement strand
GCCTTGGGCCTTGATCTGAGCCGCTACGTCTTTGAGCTCGACGCGTTGCCCGGGTGGAAACCGTCGGAGCAGTGTGGCAAGCTCAGGAGGTGAGTCGGCGCGCTCCGCCAAGGTACCGGCATCACGATCACCACGCACCATGGCCCCTATTCGATCCGGCTGGTGCATACCGATCACCGTCAAAAGCTCGCGCATACGATGCGTGTACAGATGATGTGCCAACACACGGCGCCTCGCGGCAGCGGCAATTTCACGCCGTCCTGACGTATCGGCCAGCCAGGTACGGATGAGTGACGGAACAGCAGCCACCGTGGTGAACCGAACCATTTCATTGGGCGCAAAAAGATCCGGTAAGAGTGCACGCTCGTCGACCAGCTGAAACGCCCCGCACGCGGCCAATTCAAACGTTCGTGGATTGACAAAGTCTGCCTCCGGATCGAGCCCAGACCCGACACAGGAATGAAGGTTCAGGTTGACGGATGTGGCGCTGAACACTTTGAGGCACGCCTCCGTATCAACACGGGCACCGCCGCGCTGAAGCACCGAAGTGAGACGATCCGCTCCCTCCCACTCATTCCCCCAAAGCTTGAACGACCAGTCCTTTGAGAGCCATTCTGGAAGCACCGTGCGTCGATTGGCATAACCTGCTCCGACGAACGACACATCCGCACCATATTCGGCCCGTTCCATCTCGTTCAGTTCCAATGGCCGATGCACGGATGAGTCGGCAGCCATCGGTAAATAGCTGACCTGTCGCGCACCCGCTTGTGTCAGCGCATCAATGCATGGGGCTTGCTGGATGACGAACCAATGGTCATACCCGCTCGCCAATTGCTGCCAATAGGTCAGATGTCGATAGTTTTCGACGAACCACATCGCGGTGAGAAATTTCTTCTTGCGCAAGTGTTCAAGCACCGCAAGGCTCAGCGGCGCCTGCGCAAGCGCTAACACAAGATCCGGCGGGTCTTCGGCAAGGTGCGTCACCACGCCGAGACTCAGCAGATCGGCAAACCTACTTTGCATAGTCAGACGATGTCGCGGCTCTCGATAGGATGCACAGAGATCATAACTCGACTGATGCGGACTCTGATCCAGCCAGCTGACCCGATGGCCCAGTGACTCCAATGCGGCAACCGTGTAGCGAGCGATCGGGAGCGACCCCCCGTAGATCGGCCCGACCACGGCGACGTGAAGTCGGCCTCCCTGCCTGGCCGCCACGATCTGACGAACTTCCGTTTCCAGATCTCGATGAACATCGACATGTAACCGGGCCGCTGGCCCATAGGTCATGAAACGGAGCGGCGCCGACTGTTGAGCCAACTGTTCAGCCATAACTTTTGGCGTTCCCCACACCCATTGAACCCTATTGATCCAGGCAGCCATCAGTCGGCTCGATATGGCGTCCTTGAACTCGGCCACGCTAGGGACAACGACGGCTAACATCGCCCCCTGCGGCTTCAATGCAATCAAGGCTTCAACGTGATAGAGCAAGCCGACCCCGAGCACGACCCCGAGTTCGCCCGTTTTCCATTCGAGCAGTTGCGCGTCGGCCCAGGCGTGAGCTTCTTTACGTGGATCGTATCCGCTGTGAACCCATTGCCCCTCATGCGTGGCCGATGGACTCCCTTCCCGAGAAGGCACGACCGTCAGGAGACTACCGGTATGTTCCTGCATGGCCTGAACAAGTGCTGGATATCGGTTGCGAAGATCTTTGACATTCTGTGCGAGATAGTTCATGAGAGAGCCGGCTCCAGTTCATGCCAGAGTGCTTCCCGTTCGCTCGGTGGAACGGTTGACTGACCGACCGGCGAATAGTACGCACCCCACGCATCACAGTGGCTCGTCCATGCACTCCAGCCGATCGGAGCATGATACGTGTGCTCGCGCATCGCGGCGATGGTTTCATCAACCGGCCACGTGTCTCTCTTCACGGCTTCGGCTTGCCACACGACATGGTGAAAACCATACGGCCCCGTTTCATGAACTCGTGCCCGCGCAAAATACCACCCGATCACCGGTCGACCGAGTGCTGCCGCAAGGTGCAAGGGACCAGTGTCCGAACCGACGACGCGATGACAACGAGCGAGAATCACGGCAAGTTGCGACAGCGACGTACGTCCTGTCGCATCCCAGATCCGACCCAAGATCGATGGAGAGAGTGGCGCTTGAATCTCTGCCGCCCGTTCACGTTCTGTTCCGACAAGCACGATACGACCTCGTGGCTCAGAGGCTAAAAATGATGTCACCCATCGTCGCCACACGTCCGTCGGCACGAACCGCTCCGTCTCCCCTGCGCCCACAATCAATCCGACCCATGGAGCACCCTGCCTCCCGATCAGCTCTAAATCATCGGGTAATGGGACAGCCGGAGGATCGAATGCGGCAACAGGCCCCGGTGGAGAGACTCCACAGAGTCCGCAGAAGGCATCTGCAAGATGCACACGTCGCCCCACACGCCGCTGCGCCACATCACGCACATAGGCAGCCCAAGGCGTCAGCGTTTCACCGAGCGGTCCGTCCAGAAACGGTCCTTTCACCTCCCGGGCCAGTAACGAGCCCGCCACGAGCGCCCGACGATGCTGATTTAAGACATAGGCACAGTCGTATCGATCCGGAGTTAATGCCGCCAGCATGGTCTCAACCTCTAGAAGATGCTCAGTTCGCATATCCTGCTGAGCTGCCATCGCTCGCCGCTGCCAGGCGGCTCCATCCCACTCAAGAACCTTCTTGATGCCAGGCAACAAGCGTCCGACCTGAACAAGATGAGACGGACAGAGCAAATCGAACTGTGTCTCGGGATGATGGGCGCGCAGCTGCGTCAGCACCGGCAGCGATTGCAAGAGATCTCCCAATCTGGCCAGTTGTATGACGAGTGCGCGTGGCATTCGTTCCTACCCTCTGCTCATCCTGAGTCGGTCAAGAACGCGTCGCGTTCAGCATGAACAGCAGCTAAGTCGCCTCAAGAATGTGCGGCTTCCATCCTGGACACGGCTTGTTTTCGAGAGATCGCTTGCCCCAGCTCACTCAATCCATCGTACGTCGGTGCCAGTGCACGCAAGGTGTCGTATTCTTGGTGAGCAGCCTCGATCTCTTCTCCTCGAACTAACACACCGGCCAGCGCAAAACGGATCGCTAAGTCAGCCGGATTGCGCACCAGGTATTTGCGCAAATGCCGACTCATCTCATCCCAACGGTTTTGTGCCGTACCGGCACGCAAGAGCCAATGAATGGCCTCAGCATCGTCCGGATACTTCTCTAACACGCGGAGAAACTGCTCCCACGCTCCCTGTGTGTACGCTCGTCCCATTGCGGCCATTCCCATTCCCATGAGACATTTTTTATGATCAGCTCCCTCCCGCATTGCCGAGCCAAAGGTACTCTCCGCTTGCTCATATTGTTCCCGCTGCATATGTAAGACACCTTTCATCAACAGTCCTTCCGCATGATTCGGAGAAGACGCGAGCAAGATCTGGAGCTGTTCCTCTGCCCCAGTCAGATCTGTCTGTTCGAGCAAGGTTCGGATCAACACCAGCCGCTCAGCCGGGGCATCGACCAACGCCAAATAACGTGAAAGAAACTTAGTACGACAGGTCGGTTCTTGGAGTCGTTCCGCTATCATCGCTCCCCAGGACAATACAAACCGGTCGTTCGGCCATTCACCTACCAGCCGCAACTCACGTTTCACAGCCGTCCAATCTTTCTTCAGCGCGGCGGCCTGCGTCGCCGCAACATGTGCCCAAGCCGCCTGATCTCGAATGTCTCCCAGTGCTGTCAATTGAGTCGCAAACTTCACATCCTGAGGTCCTGCAAGCAACTTGAATCCGCCGGTATGATAGTGAAGGTCTTCATCCCCCAGCCACCAATGATCTCCCCATCGTTCCTGTAACAACCGAGCATTCTCCTCATCTTGGCTTCTGCGGCCAGGCGTCTGGCTTTCCAAGTGATAGACCACGCTGCGCGGCTGGTAGATCACGTGATACCCCTGTTCTCTGATTTTCAGACAGAGATCGACGTCTTCGAACCCGTTGATGAATCTCTCATCAAAGCCCTGCACTTTCTCGAACACTTCTCGACGAATCAGCAGACACGCCGCGGTCACTGCTTGGAATTCTCGTCGTTGATTGACGGCTGGAATGCCACTCGGAACAGCATGATAGATATGATAGGGACTGAGCTCCGAGCGCATGAATACGACACCGGCGTGCTGAATCGATCCATCCGCAAAGAGCAGCTTACTCCCCACCACACCAACGTCCAGATGCTCATCGACCTCGGCCACCAATGGGTTGAGCCACTGCAACTGTGGAATGGTGTCATTATTCAAGAATACGAGATACTTGCCGCGCGCCGCCTGTGCGCCTTGGTTACAAGCCTTGGCAAATCCTAAGTTCGTCGCGTTGCGGATCACTTGAACGTCCCCACCCAGCGTCATGAGAAATTCCTGAGTCCCGTCGGTCGATGCGTTGTCCACGACGATGACTTCGTACGTGACACCTGAAGTGACTTCCGCCAGTGCAAGTAGACATTGTCTGGTTAATTCGATCTTATTCCAGACCGGAATGATGATCGAGCACTCGTACTGCTTCGGTCTGGAGTAGGCGTAAAATTTACTCAGGTTATTCTGCTGCAACGTCAGGAGACCGGGAACCAGCTCAGCGTAAGATCGGTACTTTCGATAGATAATGTCCATCGTACGCGCATACGTTTCTCTGGTTCCGCTCGTCATCGAGGATCCGTCGTCGCGCCAGGTGAATTCCGCCGTCGTTCGCGCGAGGTGTTTGAACGGATACTTCATCGCCATACGGATCCACAGATCCCAGTCCTCATGGGCAAACAGTGACTCATCGAACAAGCCCGTATCATCGAGACAGGTCCGCTCGTGCATCACGCAGAGGACGGGAAAATAGTTGGACACCAAGAGGGAGGTGGGATTAAATTCATGGGAATACGGAAGATCTCGCCCCACTTCGACGTGCTCTCCCCCTTCAAGACGTTCGTGCACACGCCACGCATCGGTATAGGCGACCTTGAACTCACTCCCTTCCAAGTTCGAGAGCAGCGTTTCCAGATGGTCCGGCAAATATCGGTCGTCGTCATCCAAATAACAAACATACTGGCCCTTCGCCTGCCGTAAGCCGGTGTTTCGTGACGCGGCCAATCCTCGGTTTCGATCATGGTTGACGAGAGTAATCCGACCGTCATGGTTGAGGTCTTTCACCACCGCTTCGACCGGCAACCCGGCATCGTTGACCACGATGACCTCGTAGTTTTGAAACGACTGCCGCGCAAGGCTGTGTAAGGCTGTGCGAAGACGTTCTGGTCGATTAAAGGTCGGCACAATGACGGACACTTTCGGCATCCGTGGAAACGTGTGTTTTGGCCCACCAAACGGCATCCCCTCACGTCGACAGGCCCATACCTGATAGATCG
>CABVRR010000006.1:17943-53739 GCA_902500705.1 uncultured Nitrospira sp. | reverse complement strand
TTTGGCCCACCAAACGGCATCCCCTCACGTCGACAGGCCCATACCTGATAGATCGACATCAGCGACATGGATTGTCGTTCGTGCCGCGTTCCAGCGGGAAAATAGCGAAGCGACGGCACTTCGACGTGGATTTGTTCAACTCCAAGCGGATGGAACCCATTGGCCTTGAAGAGCTCTCCCAAGTGCGATTCCGTGACCCAGTCTTCTACCGGTTGATTAGGAGGTGCGATTCGGCGCCACTGTTCCCATACTTCACCGCGCGGCGTGGTCAGAATCAGATAGCCGTCCGATGTCAGAAGACGTGACAGAGAACCCACGAAGCCCGGTTTCTGCGGATGTGGCACATGCTCGATGACCTCGGAGCAAAGCACAATATCGAACGGTTTAAAATCGCTCCTTGCCAAGACCGTTTCAGGGGTCCCGACTTCGAATCGGAGATGTGGAAACAACGATCGGGCATACTCAATTACTCCGGCAACTGGTTCCACTCCCTCCGAGTTCCCATATGCTGAAGCTAAATTCGTCAGCCATCCCCGTCCGCATCCGACATCCAGAATTCGTACCGCCCTGGAAGAATCTTGTCGCTTGACTTCCCGGATAATGTGCTCGAGCCAGGACGCAATCTTGCTCCATCGAGCCGACTCATCGGCATTCGGCTCCGGAGTAGACCAGTGCGGCTTCTTCACGAAAAGATCGACATAGAATTCGTCGTACGTCGTGGATCCCACCACCGATGCACTCGACTCACGCTGAGATGGCGCGGCCAGTCGCTGATGCGTGCCTCGCTCTGAAACAGCCGTCATCTCTTGAGTTTCCCTGTGCGATCTGAAAGTCTGGCCGGTCTCAATCCAGTCCAACCACTGCCGTGCACGAACTTCAGTCGTATGTGACCGGAGCAACTCCTCACGGGCAAACGTAGCGATCTCTTGTGCATAGGCACTGTCGCAAGAGATTCGTTTCACGTGGTCTTGTAAGACTTGAGGGCGATTCTTGGGGTATAATAAAATGTTCTGTCCAGCTGTAAATAATTCCCGCGTGCGAGGCCGATCAGGAATCTCCCAAGAAATAACAGGACGACCTGCCGCCATGGCCTCCGCAACACGTCCGGCATAGGATTGAAACAAGCTGGGCAGATTGACGATAGCACTCCAGGTCTTCAAGCTGGCCAACCAATTGGCAAAGATGGCTTCACGTAGGCGCCGCCACAGCCCGACATATTCTGCAAGTACGGCTGGAGTAGGCCGCCACCCAGACCGCAGCCGCTCCTGCATCTGCTGATGGAGTGCGTCGAACAGCCGAGGATAGTCGGTCCCTGCCTCCGCAGAAGGCGGATGCACCAGAATATCTTTCAAACCAGGAATCGATAGCCATGCTTTTCGCTCGCCATAGAGTTCTCCGTAGAACGCCGCCTCACCACGAGAAGGAGGCTCGATGGTCGTGGTGATGAAACGAGCCGGCACAGCCGACGGCCAGAATAGGGCTTGAACCAGTCCCGATTGATTGAGCACGTCAGCATCATGCTCGTCTGCCGTCAGCACATGCGTCATGTATCGTACTTGCCGCTCAACGAACCCCGCTCGTTCACGTAAATGCGGCCAGCGCTGATAGTCTTCCTCGTGATACTCCAACGATTCCATGATCAGGCCTACTCGCACCGGCGCCAATTCGGCGATCCATTGAAGGAACTCATCTGAGTATCGATTGTGGACCAACCAAACCCACACTTGATCGAATCGTTGGTCGGCCAATAGATCTTTCGCATGACGCAACCAGGATTGAGGTAAATGGTCTTGAACATCCTGGAAAGCCGGAAGCGTCACACACTCACACCCATTGGCCCGAAGACCGTCTTCGACAGCAAACCCTCCCAGATAAGACCACGCTTTAGCCTGAGCCCAGACACTGAACTCTAATTGGACTAGAAGGATTTTCGGCTTCACCATGCATTCCTCACAACTCAACCTCGCACACACCGCTTGTCACACAGGATATATCGGGGCGTCATTTCTCAATACAATCACCGCCGCCTCGCCGAACGTGACCGCGGGTGTTGTAGCAGCGAAAAGTCAGACAACACCCTTGATGTCTCACACGCCGTATCGCATCGCCTGTGTCCCCCTATGGCGACCACCATCATGCACATCATGGCCGTGCTGAAATCAGCAAAAACTGTGCCGCCTTCATTTATGAGAGCTGATCAGAAGATTCCTTAAAGGACCAAACGGTGATCATGTTCACAGGATCCGGACCGGCAAATTCTGCCGATACAGAATCGTATGGGAGAAGGAAAGTTTGAACTAGCTGTCTGAGAGGAAAGTGCTCTGTGATGGACTATCCAGCGATGAGGAGATCGTCTCCGGGATATCGCTGACGAACGCATTGTTCTATTGCCTGACGAACCGAACCACCCCATCCGCGGTACTCGATGTACTCTAATTGATTGAATTGAAACTCGATGCCGACAATATCTCCACCGTCCCGCGCATCGGCATTCTTGATGATGCCCGTCAGATTCGTAATGTGTCCTAGTCCAGGAAGCTCGAACTCCATGTGGATGATCGTTCCAGCACGAAGCCAGGCCGGTGTTCGAACCAACAGCACACTGCATCCGCTCTCACTGAGATCTTTGAGTAACCCACCAAAATAGTCGCTGGTACGCAGCGCGGATCCGGAAGGGTTCTCATGAGCGACCCGCATCAGTAAGGTCGGCTCGTTGGCGGATACACGCAAGTGTTTCCGCAAATGCATCTCCTCCACCGATTTGGGATAAGAGACAAAGAGCAACGGAACCGGCGCGGAAATCAGATCTCGTATTTCGCTGCGGTACCCGACCAACTTCCCGTCATGAAGGTAACTCACCGTGCACGGAGTACCGCCGGCAATCTGCTGGTCATGCCCAAGCTGGATCGGCCATTCGCAGACCAGCCATGCGTGATCCTTCCACCCGAGGAGCGTCGAACCATACATGACCTTTTGCTGATCACGCGTGAAGGAAATTTTCAGCGGCAGTCCGACCGATAAAAAAGATGCCGCAGGGGGAACGGACACTACGATATCGTTCATAGCCATCGCTCCAAAGCAACCACCCGACACCAACCGACTCTGATGATCTCTATCGGAGCATCATCGATCAATCTTGAGCGTCAACGTACTCGGTGAAGAACCATGACAGAGAACCGATTACAACGCAGCCTGATGTATCAACAATGGTCAAGTTGGCGACAGACTTCACCGATAACGTCCCTGGAGTTTCTCCTCTGTCGAGACGTCCAATCGGAGCTCTTTTCGACCTGGAGTTCAAGACCTATGGCGACAAAGCGTATCGCAATCGAGCAGCTTGTTCCCGGCATGTTCATCACGGAAATGGATGTCCCATGGTACCGAACCCCTTTCCTCTCTCATAAACGGCTGATCAAGGATCTACAGACCATTGAGCTCATGAAGGTGCATGGAATCAGAATGGTGACTATCGATACCAGCAAAGGAACCGACCTTCCATCGGGACCTCCGGCGAATACGTCATCCGTTCCCGATCAGCCCAGTCCCAACCCACATGCTCCTACGGCGCCAAGTCAAAAGACCGACCACACCGTTGAAACGCAAGAGACACGACCTGAGGATCATTCGGTCACCTTGATCTACGCCCAAGCTCAAGAAGCAGTCGAGCGAATTTTTGAGGATCTTGAGCGAGGCATTCCCCCGTCGCCCGAGGAGACTAAAACCATCGTGTCGAATGTGTTAGCGCAAGTGCTCACCAATCCGGCCGCAATGACCACTCAGATCGCCATTCAAAAAATGAAGCAGTTCGACCGTTCCCTCACGGCCCATGCACTGGATACCTGTATCTTGTCGCTCGTGGTGGCGATTGAGAGCGGAGCGGACCATCAGACACAAGAACAGGTCGGAATGGGCGCGTTACTGCATGACGCGGGATATGTCCGCCTTCCGCGCAATCTTGTTCGCAGACGAGAGGAATGCAGCGGGGCTGACAAGACCCTTCTTGAACAGCATTGCAAGCTCGGCGTCGCGCTCCTCTCCGAACTCCCCGGCATGCAGGAAGAGGTGTTACGCATCGTCAGAGAGCATCATGAGCGAGCCGATGCAAGCGGGTTTCCAGCCGGACTAGGCCACGAGACGACGTCGCGCCTTGCCCAGATCGTCGGCATTGTCGATTTCTATGATGGCATGATCAGTCGACGCGGCACACGACCGGCCATGATTCCACACGATGCCGTTCGTCAACTGTTTTTGGCTGGAGAACGGGGACATTTCGAAAAATCTCTCGTGGAGCTCATGATTCGGAGTATCGGTGTGTACCCGGTCGGAAGTCTTGTCAGACTCACGACCGGCGAACAGGCGGTCGTCGTCGGAGTCAATCCTCAGCAACGACTCAAACCTCTGGTCAAAATCACGACGGACCCACAAGGAGGTTCTTACGCGACACCACTCGAAGTGGACCTGTCAACACCATCCCCCGACCACACCGTGAGAAGCGTGTTGCGTGTCCTCGACCCGGCAAAAGAACGTGTCAATATCAGTATCCATCTGGATCAAACTCTTCCACGAGCCGCGTGATGAAGTCGTCAGGACGAAAACGCAAATACCCACGGCACCGACCGGCAGCCTTGTCGACTGCGGCGCATGCGAGTCTCGACCTGCTCGACGGGCTTCCGCTGGCCACCATCATTCTTGACACTGATCTGGCCGTTTTAGCGGCGAATCGGGAAAGTCGTCGGTTGCTTGGCGCACGGTTGCTTTCTCCCACCGTTCGATCATTTCCATCCTTGTGGTCACGGCTCACACAATCCGACATCACGACTATTACTACTCAGCTGAACAGCGTACTGAAAAGCCGTCGCCCGACTTCTGTCACACAACATCTTTCCTTGGAGAAAACCCCTCATTACATCCCCGTAGAGTTGACTTGCGCGCCCAGTACGCTCAACGACAAGACGGTCTTGATGATCAGTGTGCGGGACTTGTCCCATGAACTGGACGTAGAGCAGGAACGTGATCGATTGACGGCAATCGCTGAGGAAAGTCCCTTGCCGATGATTGAACTGGACCGGCATGTCAGCCTACTGTATGCCAATCCAGCGATGATTTCCTTGCTCGCTCGATTTGGCTACAGTCCGGAAGGGTTTCCGAACGTCGCGCCGCACGACCTATCGGATATCGTACGACGTTGCCTCGACACAAATCAGGTCCGTCAGGATGAGACGGTGACGCTCCCGGAGGCTAGTTTTTCGTGGACCTTCTGCCCGGTGCCCACACAGAGCGTCGTGCGAGGCTATGCCACTGACCTGACGAACGTTCGGACGACGCAGCTGGCCCTCCAGCTCTCAGCCGACCAGCTTCGCCAGAGCAACCTTCGTCTGGACCGAGCACTGGATGAGGCAAAAGAGTCGGCACGTGCCAAGACCGCATTTCTCGCCACCGTCAGCCATGAGCTACGGACCCCGATGAACGGGGTGATCGGTATGACAAGCTTGTTGATGGAGACGTCGTTGACGTCCGAGCAGCAATCCTATGCCGAGACGATTCGGCAATGCGGCGAAGCACTGCTGCAACTGATCAATGACGTGCTCGAATGCAGCAAAATCGAAGCGGGCAAGCTGGAACTGGAATGTCTCGACTTCAACCTACGCACCACGGTGGAGCAGGTCTTGGCACAATTTGCCGAGCGGGCCGAGACAAAAGGGTTGGAACTGACCGGACTTGTCCATGCGGCGGTTCCCACGGGACTCAAAGGGGACCCAGGCCGCCTGCGTCAAATCCTCAGTAATCTGGTCGCCAACGCGGTGAAATTTACCGATAAAGGTGAGGTCACCCTGCAGGCGTATCTCGAAGAAGATCTCCTCGACGCAGCTATCATTCGCTTTGAAGTCACGGACAGCGGCATTGGAATCAGTCCAAATGCGCAGGCCAAACTGTTCCGTCCGTTTGAGCAGGCCGACAGCTCCACGACAAGAAAGTACGGCGGCACCGGCCTTGGCCTTTCGATTTCCAAACAACTCGTGGAGTTGATGGGTGGAGAGGTCGGCGTACGCAGCGTCGAGGATCACGGCAGCACCTTCTGGTGTACCGCACGTCTTCAAAAACAAGCGCATTCTCCGCGCGCGATTCTTCCAACCGGAGATCTTACTCAAAAACGTGTCTTGATCGTCGACGATAATGAATCGAATCGTTTAATCCTCCATCATCTGGTCTCGGGCTGGGGCATGATCGACGACCTTGCAGAAGATGCCGAATCAGCCCTGCAGTGCATCACGAAGGCCGAACAGCGAGGAACGCCGTACGATCTGGCGATTTTGGATGTCGTCATGCCGGGAAAAGACGGATTGCAACTTGCGCGAGAACTGCAAAGCCACCCTGCGGGATCCAAGATTCGCCTCGTCGTGATGACATCGATCCTACAACGGGGTCATGCGGAACAAGCTCGCCGGGCCGGCGCGATGGGCTACCTGCCCAAGCCTGTTCGCCATGATGAATTGCGTGACTGCCTCCGAACCGTGTTGGGCTTGCCCGAGGGACACGTACAGGACGATACGCATACACCTTCCGGTACGCCTCAACTTGTGACCAGACATATGGTTGCGGAGAATGTGCAACATCGACACATCTTGGTCGTAGAAGACAATGTCGTCAATCAGAAGCTCGCCGTGCGAATGGTCGAGAAGCTCGGCTACAAACCGGACGTCGTTGGAAACGGTCAAGAAGCGCTGACTGCGCTCGCCAACGGAAACTATGCCGCCATCCTCATGGATTGTCAGATGCCGATCATGGACGGGTTTGAGACCACTCGGTGCATTCGCGAGCATGAAACCTCGGTGGCCTCACGGAACACGCCCGAAAGCAATACGTCCCCTTCAGATCCAACTCCACGATCGACGCCGCATATACCAATTATTGCGGTCACTGCCAATGCGATGCCGGGTGATCGCGAGCGCTGCTTGGCAACCGGGATGGACGATTATTTAGCTAAACCGATCAAGCTGAGTGAACTGCGAAGCGCTCTGGTACGATGGGCATCCACGCCGTCCGAAGCAGCGCCTCCCGAGAAACAGCACTCAGTTCCCGTCACAACCGATCCGACTCGAGGAATCTTCGATCCTGCAAAAATGTATCGGAATATCGGCGACGACGGTGAGTTATTCGCGCAACTCGTCTGCTTGTTTCTTGATCGCCATCACACCATGCTCGCCGATATCAGAATGGCGCTCGCCGATGCCGACGCAATTGCCATCGAGCGGATGGCGCACACGTTCAAAGGTACCGCTGGAAATCTATGCGCGTCTGAAGTCGCACTGACTGCCGGTCGTCTTGAAGCCGTGGGCCGTCTCAACGCACTTCACGATGCCCCGTTGGTCTACGCGCAACTCGAGATCGAAGTCGCACGACTCGTCCGCATCCTTGAATCCTATCGGCAGGGATACCAGCCCATCACTCAAGCAGCCGCCTGATCCTTACAGACCTGGTGGGAGCCTTCTCGCCAACGGCCTTAGGCATGTGGTCCCCTCGGTCGAAGCGATCGGTTATGCAGGGTCTTGTTCTGAGGATGGAGCATTGAGAGATCGAAACTCCAGGCCTTCGATCTCTTGAATCGTCTTCCCTGCGATTCCCTGTAAATCACCATACATTCCAGCCGTTGCGTGCATGACCCGATCAATCTGCTCTTCGCGTTTGACCTATTGCTTGGTCATGACCTTTTTCTCTTTATCGAGATCCTCTTGCATGGTGGAGAACGCTTCGACGATGGCTTCGACTCGATGTCGAAAGCGTGGCCCTGTCAGATATTGATAGATCATGTCAGTTTTGGTCTGTTGTCCCTCCGATGCTTGGCGTGCTGAAGCGACTTCGATATCAGTGCCTGCAGGTCGGACAGTTCCTTGGCCTTTTGATCAAAATCGGTTTGCAACGCAAGCCTCGCCTTCTTGGCTTCTTCACCCACGATTCTCACCCGCTCAAGGCGAAGCTTTTCGGCAACCTGCTCATCCAGCTGTTCCTTGGCCTTCGTCATCGCTTCTTCTCGTGCCCGGAGTCCGTGTTCGCGTTTGATGGCTTCTGCATCTTTCTGAGCTAAGCGTGTCTCATAATCGCGACGTGTCGATTCGATCAACGGAGCGGCAAGAGACTCTGTAAGCTTGATCTCCGTCTTACAGGACGGACAACTGATCATGAGCTCGCTCATACTGGTTCATCCTCAACATGCGTAGCAGGAAACCGGCGATCTTGATGATAGGGTGAATTCATTTTCGATCGATTGGTTGCCAAGAAAAGCCCCGGGCCCTGGATTGTTTCTCAATCCAGGGCAAAGGCTTACCGATTTCCCTGGAAGAAAACAATGTATTCCGAAACCGGTACGCTACATCACACACGCTTCCAGGACCAGAAGTCCCTAGAACCGCTCCGATCAAGGGCGGCACACGAGCAGATTTGGATGGAATGATAGAAACAGCTGACGAATCGGTGAGATCCGAAGTTCTGCGCGGCAATGATCCTATGTCGTCTCAGGCGAGAGAGACCCAGCTACTGGAAATAACGGGTGTCTGGTAGGAACGTCTTCGGAAAGAACCAGCTGCTTGCCAAGTTTGGTTTTGTGACTGATGGCCAGCGGGCCTCGTAGATTGGCGGTGATCCGACCCGGATCGTCCGATGGAATGGTCAAAATCACGACCAGCGCTAACTCGTCCTCTTCTTCAGCCCTGATTTCCGCCAAGGCATCAGCGGGAAGGTCGATATGAAAATCCGGATGAAACATGGCTGGATCCAGAATCACAAACGCCAGCGCCGGTTCTTCGATCGATTGAAGCCACTTGAAGGGAGCCTCGGTATCATGATCCAAAATGACATAGCGCTGCTGGTCTGGGAAACCGAGCAGTCCTGAAGGAAACGTCACGATGCTGTCGTCGTGGACTTGAAATGATCCCAAACGAGTCGATATGCACTTCACCATGGTGCCCTCACGAAGCCATTCGAGATTTTGGAGGGAGCAAGCGCCGCAAAGCGTCTATGGGAACCACCTGCGTCTTTGCGGCCATCCGATTCTCCTCCTGAATTCTCGCATAGACCTCTTCCCGATGAACCGCAACTGACGACGGGGCTTCGATTCCCAGGCGGACTTGCCCACTCTTGACCCCAAGGACGACCACACGGATGTCCGGACCGATTGTGACGCTTTCTCCACATCGACGGCTGAGTACCAGCATACCGGCCTTCCTTGGCAAGAGCGTGGGTCTCAACCCTTGTCGGTTGCCCGAGCAAAAACTTTACACCGAACGTAAGCCGGCCATATAGGTTGTAATCACACAAAGAGAGCGAGGCACGCAACCGACGCATGCCCCGCTCTCTTTCTCTTTATAAATAATTCAACAGCGAGTTCTCAAACACCTTGGTGAGCGTCTTACTGGCTGCTTCAAGCGCATATTGTTGTAAGGTAAGATCTGAAATGGCTTTCGCCAAGTCCACGTCCTCGGTTTCCGAGAGTGTCCGTATGAAAAAGCTCTTGGCCTCTGCCAGCTGCTCCGCGCTCGTGGTCAGACGATTCGATCTCGCACCCACCTCCCCCTGAATCGCGGCGACTTGCGAGATGCCCTGGTTCAGCCCGCCCAACGCCTCACTGATCCCCAGTCTGAAATTTCCACGCAAGGCGCCGATGAGTTGTTTGACGTTTGCGAAGATATCAATTCCCCCGGTGATAAAAGCTTGATCACCGGCCACGTTGGTCGGCACCGTCTGGTTCGTTCCAACTTCAATGGCATGCACCCCTGCGTCCCCCTGATACTGAAGCCCCGAGACGACGGTAAACAGATCCCCGGTTGCCGGGCCGGCGGTCCCATTGGTCAGCCTCACCCGAAGACCGTCGAAGCTGATCTCACTCCCCGATTGATAGGCCTGGTTGGCAAGAACAGTCTTGGGCGACAAACTGGCAGAGAACGTATCGCCGGTTTGTGGCCCTCCCTGCTGGCCATTCGCCAAGACAACCCGCAACCCGGCGAATGAGATCGCCTCACCCGAGACGTACGTGTTACCGGATGACAGCGTGGTGCTGGTCGTCTGATCGACGATGGAGTATTGGGTTGAGGATGTAAATTGAATCTGATAGTCATGCAGCACGAGCTGTGCCGCATTCACCATTCCGGCATCCCGCACGACAGCACCACCGGTGTTGCCTCCTCCACGCGACGTCGTGACCGGAGCAGTTACGTCCAGCACATCGTAACTGGTGGATGACGTGAATCGAAGGACATAGTCGTCTAACGTCGCGGCATTGTCATCCACGACCCGCCCCTGTCCGGCCAGAACCCCTCCGGTGTTGCCGGCAGCCGATGCCACCGTTGCCGTCAGCGCAAACGGCCCGCCACCGGTCGTTTCACTCCCGCCCGCGAACCCAAGCGCGATGCGCGCCAATCCTCCGGCTACACGCACCGAGGACTGCGGGCCGCTCAAGTCGGATGCGATGAGTAACCGATCTCCTTCAAATGTGACCGTCACGCTCTTTCCGGCATTCGTCAAAGCGGTATCGGCGTTGACACGGCTTTGTATACGTGCCGCCAGTTGCGCTCCGGTCAAAGACTCTGTTCCGGCGGTCAGATCAATCGTACCGGATGTAATCCCATCCACGGTCACGCTGAGCGTATCATTGCTGCCGTTTGTCAATGTCAGGGGGGTCGTCAGCGCAAGTCCTGTCGCCCGCCCATGTGTGCTCGTACCGGTAAAGATCGGCTGATTATTCAGTTCGGTATTGGCGGTTTGTTGGAGTTGCGCGAACAATTGGCGTACTTCCTTCGCTCCGATTATCCGTTCGGCTGCACCGCTCGTATCACTACGAAACTGGACGGCAAGCTGTTGCACGCGTGACAACGAGGCCGTCGTGCGGCTCAACGCATTGTCCGAAAGATCCAGCCTGGTTTGTCCGAACAGAATGTTGCGCTCTCGTTGCTCGATGGCGGCAAGCGAGGCCTTATCTAACGCAATGTGATTGAACGCGCTGGGATCGTCGGACGGCTGGCGCACCAACTTACCGGTCGACACTTGCTGCTGAAATTCCAGAACCCGCGCGCGCGTGCGAGTCAGGTTATTCGCGAGCACACCGAATGTTTGGAGTTCTGTCACCCGCATAGATGCCTCGCCGCTAAGGTTTGATCGATAACAACGTTTGGAACATTTCGTCGGTGACACGGACCAGCCGCGACGCGGCTTCGAATCCCCGCTGGAACTTAATCAGATTCACCAGTTCCTCGTCCATTGACACACCGGACACCTGTGCGCGCAATGTTTCAATCTGATCCTTCAGGATCTCTTTCGCCTCTTGTTCACGATCAGCCGTTTGCGCGGCAACGCCCAGCTCCGCAGCGATGGCTCGATACGCATCGTTCAACGTGCCGTCGTTCAGACTTGCAAACCGTCGCTGCTGAAGTGCGACCATCGAGAGAAGATTGGTGTTGTTTCCAGGAATACCAGCCCGCGTGGAAGAGGCCGCGATGGACGACGGATTCGTAAGCACGACACTGAGGTCACGGGCGGCATGACTGTACGAGTCAATCTTGAATACATCTCCGGTTGCCGCCGCGCCGGTCAACGTCACACTGAGTCCCTCGAACGTCAGCGTCGCCGGACTGGCATACGTGCCGGAAGCTGACGTGCTGGTACCGGCCACCAATCCGAGTGACGCGCCGGCCGTGCCTCCGGTGACGTTGACGGCCGAGGCGGCCGTCCGATCGTTTGACGTCACAATCAGACGGCTGGTCGTCGTGTCATAGGTCACTGCAACGGTTTTCCCGGCCGCCTGAAGGCTGGCGTCGGCATTGATTTTGTTCTGAATTTCTTGCGCAAGAGCCGTCCCGGAGGGATACGACAGACCAGGGCTCGCGCCGCCGGCCAATGTAATCGTGCCGGACGCCACGCCGTCGACGGTAACGGTCAGCGTATCGCTTGTCCCTGTCACGATGGACACTGGATTGTCTGCGGAGGGCGTCGGAATCGCGGTACCGGTATAGTTCCCTCTGATCGTATCGCCGGTCGTCGTATCCACGATAGAATAGGTGGACCCTGAAGAGAAACGGATTTCGTAATCATGAAACATCAGCAGGCTGTTCGCCGTAATCGTACCGCCAGTAATCGCAGCGGTGCCCTGATTGGCAGACACGGCCCGCGCGGATACCGTCACGGGATTGAACAAATCAAGCCCGGTCGATCCATCGAGTCCGTATCCTTGTCGATGCAGCCCATTCACGGCATTGGCCAGCGTCGCTGATAGCCGATCGAAGGAGACCTCCAGATCCCGCACGGTCGTGTCACGGACATCCAACAGACTGCGGAGACGGCCGTTTGAGATTAATGCGTCGATGCTCAAGGGACGTGTGCCTCCGGTAGAGTAGCCGACCGACAAGAGCCCCTCGTTGTCAGGATCTTCAATGGCATCCAACTCTCGAACGGAGGATTCCTCCACCAGCACCTGCCCTCGTGCCGCAAAGACCGTCAGTGCGCCGGTGCGGGACTCCACCGTCGTCACGTCAATGCGCGACGCCAACTCATTCAGCGCCAGGTCCCGTTGATCTCGAAGATCATTGGCACTCTGGCCTGTCACCTCGGCTGTGACAATTTGACTATTCAGTGTGGCGATTTGTTTCGACAGGCTGTTGATTTCCGTCACGGTTTGCTGGACCTGAAAGTTCAGCGACTGTTTTGCCGTGATCAGATCCGAAGAAACCTGATTCACGCTCGACGCCAACTGTTTGGCATTGGCCAACAGAACGGAACGAGCCGCCAGCCCGTTTGGGTCGGTGGAAACATCCTGCAGCCCACGAAAAAAATCATTCATTCGTGCGGCAATGCCCTGGTTGTTGCTGTCTCCAAACACATTTTGCAACCGGAACAATTCTTCCCGCGATACAGACAGACGTCCGAGATTCTGCTGCACCGTCGTCAGTTGCCGGTTGATGAATTGGTCCGTATATCGCCTGATGGATTGGGCCTGCACGCCGGTCCCCACCATCCCGGGCTGTCCATTCACCGGCGGACGTTCCGTCAGCACGGTTTCCTGCCTGGAATATCCAGGCGTATTCACGTTCGCGACGTTATGTCCGACAACGGTAAGCGCTTGTTGCGACGTCGTCAGTGCGCTTCTTGCGATGTCAAAAAGGGATGAGAGACCGTTCATAGTCAGCCCTGCTGATGAATGAGCACATTGACCGGACCTGCGACGAACGAGTGCCCATCGGCGGTATACAGATCCCTGCCTGGGGCGACGGGTGTTCCGGTCGACAACGCTTGATCGACGACGCCACGTATCCCTTCGATGAGCACCACATTCTGCTTGATCTCGTCTCGAACGATCTTGGCCGTGGTCATATAGCTGTGGTAGGCAACCCGTAACTCTTCGGAGGCGGGGCCATGGACATGATCGATGAGTGCATGAATCGATGTCGTGGCCGACTGCAAGCCATAGTTGGCTCCGAGTGCTTGAACAAGGGACTGTCGTTCATCGGCCAGGGCTTGCAACGATTCGAGAATCGATAACCGACAGCAGTTGATGGCATGAAACTCGGCAATCGCCAGCGTCCGGATGGCGACTCGTTCCGTGTGGACCGTCTCAAGCAGTTGCCGACAGGTGGCTTCCTCCTGGCCCAACAACCTGCAGAGTTGAGCCATCGTCGGCGAGTAGATGAACGGGGACATACAGACTCCTTATGATCGGACGCAGGCGATGCATTTCATCGTCGTCTATCCCGTCTTTCCCCCTTTTGCGTGGAGAAAAAAGGACGACCAAGACCGCCGGCAAGCACGGGTTCAGGAGCCTGAAGAGATGGAGGCGGCTATACGACGGCGTCGGTCAGAACCTGTTTAATGATGGCATCTCCGACCGCACGACCACTGACATCGTACGTGCCGCTATCAAGGGCACGCCTGACGCGCTCCACATGTTCAGTCCGCTCAGGATCCGGTTGATTGACCAGTTCCCGAATCCGTTGCAGCTCCTTCGCTTGTGCTGAGATCTGAACCTCATCCTTACCCACCTCGGGGCGTGCAGCCGCCTGCCGACCGCTCGAGCTCTCGGTGTCCTGCACCCCAAGCAACAGCTTGGCGAGGTGATCCACCTTTCCATGACCTGAAATCTGCATATCGCGGCTCCTTCCCGGCTCGCTTCTCCCAGCAACCATTTCTGAGAGAATAATGGACTTTGCTCCGGTCGAGCTTCTTATCGGTTTCTACGCAGAAGAACTTGAGCGTTCCTGGGGACGCGATGAAAAATATTGTTGCGCATAGTCCTGGACCATTTTAGCGATGCCGATCCCCCCGGACTCGGCGGCTCGTATTCCGATGGCCTCATCATACAATGAGTAAAAATAGGCCCCTTGCTTATTGGCAACCGCCCCTTCAGGGACCGTTTCTCTCATTACTTTCAGTAAATAGGAGATAAAATACGACTCAAACTGCTGCCCAGCTTGCACCATTTGCCGGCGCGCCGCAGCAACGTCTTGCACTTTTAACGGATCCTCCTGGGGACCAGGATGACCAGACCGTAGGGCCAATCCAGGGTCCACATATGTCGGCATCGACATGGTAAAGCTACTTTTATATTTATCTATATTAGTCATTATATTAACTAAATTATTTCAAGATTAGCTTGAAGTGCTCCTGCCGATTTAAGAGCTGCCAATATCGCGACAAGATCGCGCGGAGTAACCCCCACCGCATTCAAAGCCTGTACGACCTCACCCAATGTCACGGTCTCATCCACCACGATGAGTCTTGATTCCTGCTCTTTGATCTCCGTCTGCACATCCGGCGTCACGACGGTTTGTCCTGCGGATGAACCGACGAGCGGCGCCGGAGGCTGTGAGACGTTCAACGTATTCTTGATCGAGATCGTCAGATTGCCATGCGAAATCGCGCAGGTTGAAATGCGGACATGTTCTCCCAGCACCACCGTCCCGGTTCGTTCGTTGACGACGATCTTGGCCACCGAATCGACGGTCACATCGAGCCCCTCGATGGAGGCGATATATTCGACGACGCGACCTTGAAAGATTTGAGGAATCGTGGCTCTGACGGATCCGGCATTCACGGCGACGGCGCTGCCTTTCCCGAAGGCGCTCTCGACCGCTTCGGCGGTTCGAATGGCCGTCGTAAAATCAGGTTGTCGAAGGAGTACGGAAACCGTTTCCCAGGTGTCGATGTTGACGGAGAGCTCTTTTTCGATGATCGCCCCTCCGGGAACCACGCCGGCGGCTTGATGATTCTTGATGACCGTCGCGCCGCCACCCCCTCCCGTCCCTCCGAGAAACCCACCGATGGAGACCGGTCCCTGCGCGACGGCGAAGACTTGTTGATTGGCAGCTTTCAACGGGGTGAGCAACAGCGTACCGCCTTGCAGACTTTTGGCGTTCGCCATCGATGAGACCACTGCGTCCAACGTCATCCCCGGCCTCGAGAACGGGGGAAGCTTGGCGGTGACCATCACGGACGCAATGTTTCTCGTCAATAACTGAATGGGGTCGATCACCAGATTGACGCCCATTTTATTCAACATGGACATCATCGCCTGAATCGTGAACTGTCCACCGATCACACGATCGCCGGTGCTGTCGAGACCGACGACCAAACCGTAACCGATCAACTGGTTTTCACGCACTCCTTCGATCACGCCGATGTCTTTGATCCGTACGGCATCGGCACTGGAAGGCGCCCACAGAGAGCCAATCAGAACCAGCAGATTGAAGATCGAGATTATTCGTGTACTCATACGTGATACGCCTATGCTCGCTACGAACGTTTAGAAATTGAAACCTGTACCTGACGGCCAAGGATAATGCGCGACAGCCACCCTTGCTCCGAGACCATCTTTTTCCCTGCATGACGATCGGCATCTTCGAACACATGGAGTCGCGTCTCGCTCCCGAAAGAGGGAGGATTACAATCAGCCCGTCGGACCACGCCGCTCCGCACCATCATCTGCAGCGTGTGGAGGTTCAGAGGACGACGTCTGGGAATACTTCTCACGGAGGTCTTACGTCTCGGCAAAGTCGACATGGCCCATGATCTCCTTAAAACGGATACACCCAATCGAGAATACGAATGAACCACCCGGGTCGTTGCACATCATCAAGTACGCCGAGGCCTGAATATTCGATTCGGGCGTCTGCGATGGCGGATGACAGCACCGTATTCTTGGTGTCGACATCGACACGACGCACAATGCCGCCGATGCTCATCAGCTGCTTTTCGCTGTTCACCGTCACTTCGCGACGACCTTCGACACGGAGGTCTCCATTGGGAAGCACTTCAGTCACGATAGCGGAAATGGTTCCGGTCAACGTTCCCTCGCGACTCGTCGCACCTTTTCCACCGAATTTATTGGTGGCACTCGCGTCAATCCCCAATCCCCGTCTGGTTTCGTCGCTGAACCGTATGCCTGGTATGCCGATGTACCCCATCGCGCTTCCGATAAGACTGTTTTTAATCGTCGACTCACGTTGAGCTGCCGTATCAGCCGACTTCGATCCTTTGTGGTTTTCAATAATCTTGACGGTGAGAATATCGCCGATGCGCATCGCGCGGAGATCCTCATAGAGATAGGATCGACCGTTCTCCTCTTGCCACAGCGACCCGATGGTCTTGGGCGGCGGCAATGGGGACACGACGATCTTGCTGGACACATTCGGCGGACTCGAGCAGGCCAAAAGAAGCAGAATACCCGTCACCACCCAGAGCCCCTTCACGAGCATCCGACATCGGTTACGGTTGCGCCTATCCTTCGCGTGAGTCTCAATCTTGTGATGGTCTGCCCTCAGTCTGAACATCTCGCTAGAACTCCACTTCAACGAGACTCGGAGCAACTACTTTGGCTCTCAGCTCTCTGCCGGAATCTACATTGGCGACCATGATGGTCTGTCCGAGCTGTCCGGACGATTTCGTCACACCGGAAGCCCGAATCGACAAACCTCCACGTCGCGCTTCGATCACGACTCGATCCCCCTTCTTGATCACCATCGGAGATTTCACGAATACAAGGCGCAATGGAGTGTCCGGCGGAAGAGGTCGTGACGCGCTCTTTCCTATCACTTCGGCTTGATCGATGACGAAGGGATGGGTCACCTGATGAACTCGAATGGCGACCGTCTTCAGATCGGTCTCCTCAATCGGTTCATCGACCTTCAAGAAGCGTGTCGTCACGACGGCATCAACCATAACCGTAATATCAGCCATCACCTGGATGGTCTTCCTGGACTTCTCATTCGTGACCGCTTCCACATGAAACATGCGCCGTCCAGGGCTGTCTTCAGTGGGATTGGGAACAACCTGCACCTCCACCGTTCCACCAGGGACCGTTACCGGCTCGGCAGGATCTAAAACCGTCACCTGCACGGTCTTGACCCTGCGTCCCCACTGACTCTCCAGGTGTTTCTGAAGAGCTTTTCGAATCAGGTCGGGACTGATCTCACTGACGATCGCTCGACCTGCGCCGATGTCGGCCGCTTGCTGAATTTTCCCCTGGCCCACCGGCGAGCTGGATCGAGACTCGGCACGTGGTCCTGCACTTGCCACCATACCGTAGGCGCCAGAGGCAAGGAGCATGAGCACAATCGGCACAACCCTCAACATGAAACACTCCTTATCGTCTGAGATTATTCGCGATCGCCATCATCTCGTCGGATGCTTGAATCGTCTTGGAGTTAATCTCATAGCTTCGCTGCGCGATGATCATATTCACCATCTCTTCGGCCAGATTGACATTCGAACTTTCCAGAAATCCCTGTTGGATCGTGCCAAATCCGGTCGTAAATCCCCCTGTCCCCTGCGTCGGAGGCCCTGAGGCAAAGCTGTCGATAAAGAGATTGCTCCCCATCGCCACCAAGCCGGATGGGTTATCGAACCGCGTGAGTTGAATCTGTCCTACTTGCGACGCCTGCGTGACGCCCGGCAGCAAGACGGAAACGGTGCCATCCTGACCAATATCGACTTTCAGTGCCCCGGACGGGATCGTAATGACGGGATTCAAGAGATCGCCGTCTCCGGTCACAAGATTGCCCACATTGTCGCGTTTAAACGACCCATTTCGGGTATACATGATCGTCCCGTCGGGACGGGAGACTTGAAAAAACCCGGATCCATCGATCGCCAAATCCAACTCGTTGTTGGTTTGCCGCATATTTCCCTGAAGCCATTCTTTGGCCACCGTCGTCGGTCGAACTCCGGCACCGACCTGGATACCGACCGGAAACACGCCGACGTTGGATGCATTCGTGCCCGGGAGTCGCTGAATCTGATAGAGCAGATCCGCGAATTCGGCGCGACTCCGCTTGAAGGAGTTGGTGTTAACGTTCGCGAGATTATGGGCGACGGTGTCGACGTTGATCTGCTGAGCCGTCATGCCGGTTGCCGCTGTCCACATGGCACGAATCATGGAACCCCTCCTCGTGTCTCGCCGTTCGTGAAGCTACTCTCGTCGTAATTTCGGATGCGTTCCGCGCATTACACCACTCGCCCTACGTCTTGAATGGCAACTTCGGCCATGCGATCGAGTGTTTGAATCAGCTTTTGCGTCGATTCATAGTTGCGCATCCCCTGAATCATCTTCACCATCTCACCGATTGAATTCACATTGGACTCTTCGATATGTCCGACCTGGATCTGCGGATTCTTGGCTTCCGTCCCCTTCTCCGAGAAGAACAGCCCATCCGAAGACTTCCGCGGCATGTCGTCTTCCGAAAATTCCATGACTTTGATCGTCCCGATCGATCGATCATCGACTTTGATGACTCCCTGCGGCGTGATGTCAATTTTTCCAGGAGGAATTTTGATTTCCCCTTTTGTCCCCATCACGGGATAGCCTAGTCCGGTCACCAACCGACGTTGATTATCCAGCGCCAGCATGCCGTTGCGGGTATAACGAAGCCCCTGTGGCGTCTGAACCTGAAGAAACCCTTGCCCTTGAATGGCGACATCCAACGGATTGCCTGTCAGCCTGATACGACCCGACTCAAAGGTGGTTTTGACCTGATGCGGTGCGACAAACGCGCGCTCCGTCGGTCCGAATGGTCTGGCCATGATCTGTTGCGCCAGTCCCATCGTTCGGCCTCCGATGGGAACGACCGCATGGGACGGTGGGAATATGGCTTTGAATGCCTGCTCGTCCTGCTTAAACCCTGCAGTGTTCACGTTGGCCATGTTGTTCGCGAAAACTTGCATCCGCCGTTCGTGGGCCAGCGCGCCGGATAAGATGGGATAGATGCCTCGATTCATATGTTCGGCTCCTTGTGCTCTTGAGAGACAGCAACCCTTGTGCCAGGTTCACGTTGAACAGCGATCATTTCACACAGGGGTGAAACTCAATCAAATACAGGGATGAATCGATATTCGACATGAGACACCAAGTCGGTGTCCGGTCGAGCCGCCATGACATAAGAGAGGATTCTGCCTACTGAGGTGAAGATTCTTCCTAGCGGTGACTAACCAGAGAAGATTCCTGCGGACTGGGAATGGATGCACTGACGCCTGTGTCGTGTTCTGTTGCCCCTGGCTGTGGAGCCACCACGATCAGCGTGCTCCCCGCATCGCTGAGTTCCCCTTCTTCGAGGACTTCCGTTGCAGCATCGAGCAGGGCATCTGCATGAGTTCCCTGTTGAGGCCCGACGATTCCTCCGATCCGGCAGGCAATCAGCAACTCATGGCCTTCGATCGACAGTGGGAGCGCCATGGCATGCTGGATTTTCTCGGCAATCAATCGTGCCCCATCCGCTGATTCAAGATTATCGGCGATTACGGCAAAGGTGTACTCGTCCAAGCGCGCCACCACATCATGCGAACGCAATGCGCTCTTGATACGAGCCGCTTGCACTCTCACGATGAGCGTCATCTGCGACATGCTCAACGATGTCGACAGCGGACTGAACGGTTCTAAGGCACAGACCAATACCGCGACCCTCCGCATGGTGGCTTCAGCCCTGCTTAATGCGTGACCGAGCAACAGCAGATAAAGCCGGCGTGTCGGCAAACCCGTCACACCATCATATGCAGAAACGGCGGCTTCCGGCTCGCGCCGTATGCGATTCGGGCGAGGCGACCAATACCAGAGTCCTGCCGCACCGAATCCTGCAGCAACCACAATTCCCATCCACCCGATAACCAGTCGCGTGGAAAGGACATCGGTCACGTTCGTCGAATCGACCGCGGTCAGCCCCAGCCATGCCATGCTGACGCCACACATCAGCACTGAGGCGCACCACCAGACGATGGATCGCTCTCGCGATCGTAAAGACCCAGAGCGCACTGTGTTCCGGCGTGGAGTCTTCGTGGATAGTTGAAAGGTTGACATGAATTCTGACCAGACTAGCGACTCGATCGTGACTTCGGCTGAATGCGTCGGATCTGAATTCGACACACAGGACCATCGCCGAGGCAGCACCCATGGATGGTATCGGCTCATCAGACACGGAACTGAAGGCGAGTACTTGTGGAGCATCTCAAATGGCATCACAACCAACATGAACGAACAATTGATCCGGCCGATCGGCCTCATTGATCAATTGGGCAATTGTAAGTGGGCCTTGAGTCGGATGATGGACTTGGTATGAATTTGGCACACTCGCGATTCTGTAACTTTCAACAACTCTCCGATCTCTTTCATCGTGAGCTCTTCGTAATAATACAACGTCAAGACGAGTCGTTCTTTTTCCGGTAACATCTGAATAGCTTCGCCGATCAATTCGCGTTCACGTTCGTTGACCAATGAGGCCAGCGGATCGGGCGTGTGCGTATCGGCCAACATCTTGACGACTTTGTGCCCGTCCGGCTCATGGAGACTCAAATCGTCGACACTGATCATGACCGCGCCTCTCGCCCGTGTGATGAAATCATCCAGTTCTTCCAAGGACATCTTCAGTTCCGCCGCCACCTCTTCCTCCTGCGGCGGTCGGCCCAGACGGCTCATGAGCGTCACGTGCGTTTTTTGAAGCAACCCGACTCGTTCATGAACGGATCGCGGGATCCAGTCCATCGAACGAATCTCATCGAGCATGGCGCCACGAATTCGAAACTCCGCATAGGTTTTAAACTTTGCTTCCCTGCTTGGATCATACTTATCCATGGCATCCATCAGTCCGATCGTGCCGACTGAAATCAGATCCTCCGCGTCCAAGTACGCCGGGAGGCGAAACGCCAGTCGATGGGCCATCGCCCGAATAATATGCGCGAACTCTTTGATCAACTGTTCGCGTCTCGCACCTTGACTCGAAAACGATTTCCGTTCGTGTGTTGAAGCTTTGCTCATGATCCTTCCATATGATGCAGTCGCGCGTCAGTTACCGGCCGGCGTCGCTGTTCGTTGCCAAATAAGCTGGACGGAACTTTTCGGGAGACCGGATCGCGGCCACTGGATGACCTGTTGTGCCAACCGCATGAAGGCTTGAGTCGCCGGAGCCTGGGGGAACAACTCAGCGAGCGCCTTCTGTTGCACGACCGCCAAGTGCACATAGTCGTCATACGGGATCACCCCGATCAATTCGACGGAAACATGAAGAAAATGATCCACCGCCACATCCAACTTTCCAAACACTTCGGTGGCCTCACGAGGACTCTTAGCCTGATTCACCAATACTTTAAACCGACGCTCACGATACTGACGGGCCAGAACTTTGATCAGTGCATAGGCATCCGTGAGCGATGTCGGTTCCGGCGAGACAACGATGATCGTCTCATCTGCCGCTGAAGCGAAAAACGTGACGTTCGGCGAGATGCCCGCACCCGTGTCGATCAACAACACATCCATCTCTGAAGCAAGCGCTGCCAACTGTTCCTGGATCATCACCTGTTGCGCGTCCGTCAGTGTCGTGAGGTGCGGAACGCCGGAACTTGCCGGGAGCACATGAATCCCTGCCGGACCTCTGAGCACGATCTCATCGAGCGTATGGGTGCCAACCAATACGTCCTCGATCGTGTGCCGAGGGAGCAGCCCCAGCAACACATCGAGGTTCCCCAGGCCGAGATCGGCATCCAATACCAGCACTCGCTTTCCAATTTTTGTCAGCGTAACGGCAAGATTCGCGACGACGTTGGTTTTGCCCACTCCTCCTTTGCCGCTGGAAACCGCGATGACCTGCGTGGACGGTCCTCTCTCCATTCTCGGATCCTCCGACATCGGAGCGGACGTTCTTGCGCTGAGCGACATATCATGACCTCCCATCAAATTATCCATGATGAGTTCCTGCTTCCATTAATGTGGGTGCGGCTTCTGATGAGTGAACCGACCGAGTGAGAACCCTCTGCGATGTGGCGGATCGCTCTGCAGTCAGCACCGTCGCCAAATGTTCCGGTGAGGCGATCTCGATGTCTCCGGGAACTCGTCGTCCGACACTCCAATAGGACAGCGGCACACCGGTCTGATGCGCTACCTCAAAAATGGTACCGAACGACTCTGTCTCATCAAGCTTGGTGAACAGCAGGCATAGCCGAGGCAGATCATGAAGACTGTTTGTAATCCGACAGAGCTCCTGCTCTCTGGTGGAAGCCGCAAAAACTAGTTGTGTCGTGACCGACTCTTTCGGCAGAAACCGCTGTAACTCGTCGGCCAACGCCAGGTCACTCGGCCCGATTCCAGGCATATCGATTAACACGAGGTCGACTTGCGTATAGCGACGAAGCCCCTCATACACCTGTCGAGCCGACAGGGCACACGCAAACGGCACTCCCACGAGCTTGGCATAACGACGCAGCTGCTCGACCGCAGTGTCCCGATGCGTATCAAAGGTCACGAGGGCGACTGATTTCTGCTGGTCGAGGCGATAGTGTGACGCCAGTTTGGCCACCGCCGCAGTCTTCCCGGCCCCACTGGGTCCGATCAGGAGACCGACGGAGGGATATCCCTTCTTACTCTGGAGCAACCCGCTCGTTCGCACACGCTTTGTGATTGCACGCTGCAGCGCAAGCCGTATCGACTCATGATCACACAGGGCCTCGGTATGATCGGCCTGGCACGCCTCGTTCAGGAGTAAATCCACGGTAGAAGGATTCATTCCCTGCGCAACAAGCGAGTGCCGCAGGGGCAATAACATGGATGACCTCTGACTTCCGATCGCCCGATTGTTCGTCTGCGAGAGGTCTTCCAATACACTCCCCAATTCATGCATCACCCTGTGGAGATGCTGAGTCCGAGTCGGCTTCACGGGCACCGCAGATGATTTCAACGAGACCGCCCGTTTACCGGCAGCCGGTGTCGATGGGCGACGTGCAGGCTTGAGCACCTCTCTCAAGGTCTGACGGAACGTCTCCGTAGATTGCGTAGCGTCCGGCACGGCATCGGATGGTTTCACGGGCAACGATGTTTGCGGCACGGCTTCCTTCGTATGAAGAACGCGTTGAGTGTCTTGATCGGATGCGGCCATCACTTCCAGAACCGGTCGATTGAAGGCCTTGAGAATTCGCCCTCCCTCACGCACTTCTTTCGCCGATAAGATGATGGCATCCGGCCCCAGTTCCTCTTTGATAGTCCGCAGGGCATCCTGCATGCTGAGCGCGTGAAATGTTTTGACCTTCATGACTTACCTTACGACGGCTGCGCCAACTCTAAATCGATCCGTACCGTATCCAACGACTGTAGACGGACGAAAGAATCTACTTCGTTCAATCCCATGACGGGGACGGAATGTAACAGGCGATCGCTGTGTCGACGGAGATGACGACGCACCGCCTGTGAACACAGGACGATCGGCTGCTGTCCTCGACCCGCCACCCGCTCGGCGGCTTGCTTCAGACTGCTTAACAGCTTGTGCGAAAACGTCGGATCGAGATTCAAGATAGCTCCGGGCGGCAATGCTGCCGCTTGTTCCGCCAGTGACCGATCCAGTCGAGGGTCCAGCGTAATGACCTGCAAACTGCCGTCCGGTGCTTGATACTGCTTGGTAATGGTCCGAGCCAATGCCTGCCTGGCATACTCGGTGAGGACGTCCGCATCCTTGGTATTGGCGGCTTGGTCTGAAATGGCTTCGAGGATCGACCGGAGATCTCGGATCGGAATGCCTTCTTTGAGTAAGTTCCCAAGGACCCTGACAACCGTTCCAAGCGGCACAAGCGTAGGAATAAGCTCTTCCACCAGTTTCGGATGCGATTTCCCGACTTCGTCCAACAGGGCTTGAACTTCCTGCCGCCCCAGCAATTCGTGACCATGACGCTTGATCAATTCGGACAAATGCGTGGCAATGGCCGAGCTCGCATCAACCACGGTGTATCCCGCCATTTGCGCCTGCTCTCTGGCATCATCAGGAACCCAGAGTGCCGGCAACCCGAATGCTGGTTCTTTGGTCGGGATCCCCTGCACTAATCCCCGCTGACCGGTACCTGGATCGATCGCCAACAGATGTCCAGGTAAAACATCGGCCTTGGCCACTTCCACGCCTTTTAAAATAATGGCGTATTCGTTGGGACGCAGTTGAAGATTGTCACGGATATGAATCGGCGGCACGACAAACCCCATCGATTCCGCAAATTGCCGACGAAGCGCTTTGATCCGATCGAGGAGCGCGGTGCCTTGCGTGCCCTCGACGAGTCCGATTAATCCGTATCCGACTTGTACTTCCATGAGATCGAGCGGAATCACTCGAGTCAACCCCTCTTCGACCTTCGGGGCGACGGGCGCAGGCACCGGAGCCGCTTGAACCTGTTCCTGTTGATAGAGATGATAGGCCATCCATGCGATGGCACCCCCTAACGCTAAGAACGCCAGATGAGGGAGTCCCGGCACTAATCCAAGTGCGAGCAGAATGCCTGCCGCAATGCCCACCGGCTTGGAGGACATCAGCAGCTGTCGGGTCATCTCCTCGCCTAAATCCGTTTCCGACGCCGCACGAGTCACGACGATACCGGCAGCGGTCGACACGATCAGCGCGGGAATCTGCGCCACCAACCCTTCACCGACCGTCAGAATCGTATAGGTTTGAGCCGCCAACGCCGGACTCATGCCCTGTTGCAGAATACCGATTGCCAATCCCCCGATGATGTTGACAAGAATGATAATGACGGCGGCAACCGCATCGCCTCGAACAAATTTGCTGGCGCCGTCCATGGAGCCGTAAAAGTCCGCCTCTTCTGCGATCTCTCGTCTCCGACGGCGTGCGTCGGCTTCATTGATCAGCCCGGCATTCAGATCCGCATCGATGCTCATCTGCTTTCCAGGCATGGCATCCAACGTAAAACGGGCCGCCACCTCCGCCACGCGTCCGGCTCCTTTCGTCACCACAACGAAATTGATGATGACGAGAATAGAGAACACCACCAAGCCGACCGTGTAATTGCCTCCGACGATGAAGTTCCCGAAGGCTCGAATGACTTCACCGGCCGCCCCCGCCCCTTCATTGCCGTGCAGCAAAATCAGGCGCGTGGAGGCGATATTGAGGGACAATCTGAATAACGTGATCATCAACAGAATGGATGGAAATACCGAGAACTCGATGGGGCGCCGCACTTGCAATCCGACGAGCAGGATAATGACCGATAGCGTGATGTCGAAACTCAACAGCAAATCGAGCACAAACCTGGGCAACGGCAACAACATCACCATAATAATGGCGACCACTCCGACGGAGATGACGACGTCCGGATGCTTGATCAATTGATTTCGTTCGACCGGTTCTATTGCTGTTGCCATACGTCCTTATCCCCGTCGCATGCTCATGACGTCACGCCTCTAGCGCGATACACAAACGCCAAAATTTCTGCCACTGCGCGGTACAGCTCGTTCGGAATCTCCTTGCCGATATCGACGAGTTTAAAGAGAGTTCTGGCCACCAGCTTATGTTCGACGACCGGCACCCCGTGATGTCGAGCCAGTTCACGGATACGCTCGGCAATCAAGCCGGCTCCTTTGGCAACCACGACAGGAGCCCCCATCGTGGCCGTGTCGTACTTCAGTGCCACGGCCAAGTGTGTCGGATTGGTGATCACGACATCCGCCGTCTTGACTGCAGCCATCATGCGCTTCTTCGTCATCTCTCGCTGGATGGTGCGTATACGACTTTTGATGAGCGGATCGCCTTCTGCCGCCTTGTGCTCTTCCTTGACCTCGTCCTTCGACATCCGCAGGCTTCGTTCCCATTCATACCGTTGATACACATAGTCCAAGCCGGCCAGCGCCGCGATTGCTCCGGCAACGGCCAGTCCGACTTTCAAGGAAAGCCGTCCGGTTGTTTGCAGAACGCTCCCCATATCGAACTCGATCAACCCAGGGATTTGGAGAATGTCGTACCGTGCAATCCAGAGACCGACACCCGTCACAATCGCAATTTTGAGCAGACCCTTGACGAGTTCCATCACCGACCGCAGCGAAGCCAATCGGGAAAACCCTTTGATCATGCTGATGCGCTCGACCTTCGGTTCAAGCGCGTCGGCCCGCCACAACAATCCGGTTTGCAGTAGTAACGCACCGCCTCCCATCACAAGAATGCCCGCTACGACCGGAAGACAGATGGTTATCACCGTCATCCCGGCTTGGATGACGACCGCAGAGACCTGCTCGATCGACATGTCTTTATAAAAGTCGAGTGGGAACGAAAGCGTCAGTCCGTGTCGGGTCATCTCCGTCATATTCTGAAGACCGACTGGCAACATGGCCGCCAGCAGCCCGACGCCGGTCAAGAGAATAACGGCGGTCGACACATCGCGACTGACGGCGATCTGTCCCTTTTTCCGCGCATCCTCTTTGCGTTTTGGGGTTGCGGGTTCTGTCTTATTACTCTTGTCTTCAGCCATGTCCTAATGCGCTCAAGAGTTGGTGGATCGTCAGTTCCAATCGTTCGATTTCACTCACTAAAAAGTTCACGATAAACGGCGTCGACAAACCCAGCACGGCCAGGCCTCCGGCGATCGTGACGGGGAAGCTCAGCACAAACACATTGATCTGCGCGACCGCACGCCCAAGAAAGGCCAGAAGAATATTGATCAGAAGAATAAAGACCAGTACGGGCGCCGCCAATTTCATCGCGACGATGAACATATGCTTGGAAAGACGCAGGACATCGTCGGCGATTCCTGCCGGAACGGAAGCTCCGAACGCTGGAATCGCCTCATAACTTGAGAGAATGGTGGCCACCAGGAGCATGTGTCCGTTCAGCGACAAGAAAATGAGTGAGGCGAGGAGCGTAAAATACTGACCGATGATCGAGGTATGCAGAGCCGTCGTCGGATCGAACAGTTGGACCACGCCGAAACCCATCTGAACACCGATCATTTCTCCCGCGATTTCAAGCGCGCTGAAGAACATCCGTACGGCCAATCCGATCGTCAACCCGATGGTCATTTCACCCACAAGCCCGGCGGTCAAGGCGACCGGATCATACGGAACGACCGGAAGTCGTATGAGCGGAGCCAACAAGACTCCCAACGAAAGAATGAGGGCGGCTTTGACTTTGACGGGAACCGCCCGACCGCTCAGAACAGGCAACGCAGCCACCAATCCCCCGATACGCGAAATAAGCACCAAAAATGCTTGCAGCTCCGGTAGAACAGCTTGAAAGGTTTGAGTCAATGCCATTGTCGTGTCTGGTTAATGCACGTAGTTTGGGATGCTAATGAACAGATTCGCCATGAACGTCGTCATGGTGTTCAACATCCAGGGGAGAAACAACAACAACGCTCCGAAGAGGGCGATCATTTTCGGAACAAACGTGAGCGTCGCTTCGTTCAGTTGCGTCATCGCCTGGAAGACGCTGACCGCCAGACCAATGAACAAACTCAAGCCCAGAATCGGCGACGAGATCAACAGCGTCGTTTCCAACGCCTGCCTGCCCAGTTCCGTGACCATTTCAGGAGTCATGTCGTGTGTCCTTGTTGCTCACATCCCCTATTGCATGACCTGTTACTGATTCCATCTTGCGATATCCGCGCCACGAGACACGACCGATGTGAGATCAGTCACTGAAAACTACGCACCATCGAACCCACAACCAAATACCAGCCGTCGGCCAACACGAACAGGATCAACTTGAACGGCAGTGAAATCACAACGGGTGGAAGAAGCATCATGCCCATCGACATCAGAATGCTCGCGACGACCATGTCGATGATGAGAAAAGGAATATAAATGAGAAACCCGATTTGAAAGGCAATCCGTAGTTCGCTCAGAATGAAGGCCGGAATGATGGCCTGAGTCGGAACATCCTCAACCCGATCCGGCTTCGACATCTGACTGAGCTTAATGAACAATTCGAGATCTTTCTCCCTCACCTGGCGCAGCATGAACCCACGAATCGGCTCGATGCCTTTCTTCCATGCGTCTTCATATGAAATCTGCTCGGCCATCAACGGTTGCACGGCGTTCTGGTACACCGCCTGACCGACCGGAGCCATGATGAACATCGTCAAGAACAGCGCCAAAGACAACAGCACTTGGTTCGGAGGCACCGTCGGCGTCCCCAACGCTTGCCGGAGAAACGACAACACAATAACAATCCGCGTAAAGGACGTGACCATGATGAATAACGCCGGCGCCACGGACAGCACCGTCAAGAGAATCAGAATCTGGATGACCACAGCCATCTGTTTAGGGCCGTCCGCTCCAAAATCAATATTCACCGAAGGTCCTGCCGCCATTGAGACAGAGGGTGACATCACAAGCCACACCATCACGCCGACAAGCATCATCCACATGATCCGTGAGCGAACCTCGTGCCTATTGATCATGGATCCCCTTCTGCTGCGCGGCCACGTCGCGCGAGAGTCGTCGGAGCCAAGAGGTCAGGACTCCTTGCATGAGCGGCGCCGTCTCGGTGGACGGCGTGTCGTTGCTGCGCGTGAGCAATTCCCGCAATTCCGTGGAATCGCTGAGACGTCCCAACGGAACTAGATCAGTCGCGGTAGTTCCCACAATCAGGTATTCTCCTGCAACCGACACCAGGGCAATCGTCTTCCGCGGCCCGATATAGCTGTTGGCCAACACTCGAACGAGCGGGCGCTCGGCTGTGCTTCCCAACCGCTGCCCCATCAAGCGCCGAGCCACCAGCGCGACAATTCCCATCAAGACCAAGACAACGGCCAGTGCGGACACGGTGCGGAGGAGGCTTTCCCATACATCAATCACGGGATCTCCCTTGGATCATTCAGCGCAGCTGCTGCACGCGTTCCGCCGCGCTGACCACATCCGTCAAGCGAATACCGAACTTTTCATTCACGACCACCACTTCACCGCGCGCTACCAGCTTGTTATTCACCATCACTTCCATGGGTTCACCCGCCAACTTATCCAGTTCGATCACGGAGCCTTGAGCCAGTTGCAGAAGATCTCGGATGGCCATCTTCGTGGACCCGACATACACGGTGACGCTCATCGGAATATCCAGAATAAAGTCGATGTTCTTCGGAGCGCCGGACGTCTCTGTGTTTTGGACGGGCGGAAACGAGGCCGGCTGCGGGGAAGGCCCACCGGTCGTTTGTGAATCGGTATGCAGTATGGAATCTGACTCAGCCATGGTCACTCTCTCGGTGATGGTGTGACTAGTTCACGACAGTGGTCACGCGGCACGCATGATTACCCTTATAAATGCCTGGACTGCCCTGAAATTTGTGATGGCCCTCGATGTAGCAGTCGAGCGGGTCTCCCGGATGTTGGTCGAGTAGGATGACGTCACCCGGAGCAAAATTCATGACGTCCTTGACCGTGACGGTGGCGGTTCCCAGTCGAACCGCGATCGGAAGAGGGCACTCTTGCAACCGCTCTCGAAATCGATTGGTCCACTCGCCGTTTTGATCGACTTGGTCGGAGACAAGACCTGAATAGAGTTTCTCTTTGATCGGCTCCAACATACTGTAGGGGTACACGATATACAGTTCTCTGGCCGTCTCCCCAAGAATCACCTGCAAGGTGACGACCACCACAATTTCAGATGAGGTCACCACCATCGCAAACTGCGGGTTGCTCTCACTCCGCACATATTCCACCTTCACCGGCACGATGGCATGCCATGCTTTTTCTAAATCAACCAACGATTGGAGCAACAATTTTTTGATGATCCGCAGTTGAACCGGCGTGAAGTCCCGTCCTTCAGGTTTCACATGGGTCTGCCCTTTTCCTCCAAAGAAATAGTCTACGATGAGATACACCAGAAACGCGTCCATCACGAACAGCGCGCTCCCTCGTAGCGGAGCCATATGAAACACGTTCAACGATGAAGGCATCGGAACCTTCTTCAAAAACTCGCCGAACTTGATCACCTGTGTCCCGACAACGGCAAAATCGACAGCCTCGCGAAACATGCTGGTCCAGACGACCGATTGGCGACGAATGAATCGGTCGTTGATCATCTCCATGGTCGGCATCCGACCGCGGATGATCCGTTCCTGGTTGAACATGTCGTACCGCGTGACGCCCGTCGATTCCTGGACTGCTTCCTTCGGCGCCGTGTCGACCTCACCGGAGACCACGCCCTTCAAGAGGGCGTCGATTTCGTCTTGCGAGAGAATTTTCTCCATAGCAACGACCGCTACTGAACGACGAATTCCGTGAAATAGGCCGACCGTACGCCTGGTTTCTTCAGCAGGCCGTTGACGCGCTGCGTAATTTCATCACGCAGTTGGAATTTTCCCTGCGTCGTCCTCACCGCATTCACGTCCTTACTGCTGAGCAACACCAAGATCGCATCTCGTATCTGCGGGATCCGAGCGGACAGTTCGGCTGAGACCGGCTCGCCGTCTACCTCAAGCTTGAGGGTCAGTTTCAAATACCGAACCTCGGGGGTATCTGCGAGATTGACGATGAAGGGATCTAAGTCGAACATGACGCCCGGCGACGCGGCCTGACCATGCTTTCCACCGGCTTCACTCTTAGAGTCTGCTTTGACTTCAGCGTCGGACTTATGCTCTTCCGAACTTTCGGCACTTTTACTCTCTCCCCCCAGGAACTTGACCACCACAAACGCGCCACCGACACCGAACACTAAGGCAACGACCGATACAATAATGAGCAGTTTGATCGGGAACGCCGGTGCGGGGGCCGCGACTGGAGCTTTCTCATCGGCTGCGGCTGCATCTGCCATAACTCCTCCTCGATTGACTCGTTGGCCCGGTGCGGAGAGTGCAATGCATATGCCATTACAACTTCGTCATCAACGGCAGAAATAATTATGAATCTCCCTATCTGGCGCGCATTTCCGCACAACATGCGTTGAAGAAGACGAATCTATGGACCTTTCGTCATAGCAGCTTCTTGACACCGTCAAGAAGCTGACAGGGCCGAAGTGATCTATCGTGGATCAGCTGCAGACGTTGGATGAAGGAACGGCGTGGAAAAGCATGGGACCGGGAGCTCAACATCACTCCCAGCCCCACCAGGAAAGAAACAATTTATCGTTTCAGATTGACCAGCTCCTGAAGAATTTCGTCGGATGTCGTGATCACGCGTGAGTTGGCCTGAAACCCACGTTGTGCCGCGATCATATCGATGAAACTTTCACCGAGGTCGACGTTCGACAATTCCAGTGAATTCGACAACACCCGCCCGAGTCCGGCACTGTCCGGCGTTCCTGCAACCGGCTGACCGGAGTTCCCGGACTGCGCAAACGTGTTTTTCCCGGTCCTCGTCAACCCGATCGGATCCGGAAAACGAGCCAGCACCACCTGCGCCAACGCGCGAAGCTGACCATTTGAGAAGCGCCCGTTGATGACCCCATTTCCATCCACTGAAAACGCTTGAAGTGCACCGGCGGCAAACCCATCCTGTGTTTGTTGGACAAGCGCCGAGGTCGCCCCGAATTGCGTCGTTCCATCGAGTCCGCTCCCGCCGTCGGTCGTCACGCTGGAACCGAAATTCATGGCCAGCAATTGGTCTTGCGTCGCACCGGTAAAATCGATCTGCAACTCTCCCGGCGCCGTGCCGGACGTGCCCGCTGCCGTGCCGGTATCGTACCGAATCACCGTGCTCTCTCGATCCAACGTGCCGTCCGTCCCAAACGTGAGAGTCCCGGACCCGACTCGAACAATACCCAAACTGATGTCGACATTGCTCGCATGATAGTTCGCCGTCACCACCTCATTCGCAGCCGCCACGGTGTTGTAGTTCCAACTGTTCGAACCGCTCTTCGTGAAATACGTCGTCAAGAGGTGACTGTTGCCGAGTGAGTCAAAGACCGTCATTGAGGTAGAAAAGTTCGAGGTCGCGGGCGGATCGGAGAGTTGAAAGTCCGTGCCAGTCGTCGAGATCGGCGCCAACATGTTGAGATTGGCTCCTAGCGTATCGCCGCCGTTTGCCGTGACGACAACGGTACCGGTACCGGTCGTGGAATTGTTGGTCGTCCCGGTCATGCCCGACGCAAAGGTGAAGATATTGGTCGCGTTGACCGATGCGGTAAATCCCGCATAGGCAGAAGCTTTGAACGGATCGTTCGGAATCAGCGCGCGCACGGCATTTTGAACAGCCGTGGCAAGCGCCGAGCCCGTCAACCCGTTCGCCACGGTGATCGTCCGCACCCCGTCTCCGTTCAAATTGATATTGAATGAATTGTTGCCCGCGGCGGTGGTCGTCAACGATGCCGCAGAAGCGACGATGTTGCCACGAACGCCGGACGGCGTGGTCGCGGAATTTAAATTGGCGGCGACGAAGGCGGTCGTCGTTGCTCGCGGAGACGCAGTGGTCGAGGGCAATGCAATATCACCGATCGTCCCGGTGATGGTGCCGGTGGTGTCGGCCAGAAATCCCTGCAGTTTGAATCCGGTCGGATCCACGACGTGATTGTTTTTATCGAGGCGGAACAAGCCGGCGCGGGAATAAAACGTGCCGCCTTGCGCGTCTTTCACGATAAAAAATCCGTTGCCGTCGATGGCAAGATCCAGCACGTTGGACGACGTCGACAATGATCCTTGAGAAAAATTTCCCTGCACGGACGTGAGCGCCACGCCGATGCCGGTCTGAATCGCCCCGGATCCTCCGGAAATCGATGAGCTGATCAAGTCCGCAAACGTCGCCTTGCTTCCCTTGAAGCCGACAGTGCTGAGGTTGGCGATGTTGTTGCCGATGACGGAGAGCGCCGTCCCATTGGCGTTGAGCCCGCTGACTCCGGAAAACAATGACGACAGAATTCCCATGAGTGCATGCCTCCTTCTTCGCCCGGTTCGGGTACGGCTCTGTTATCGTACTTCCACAATTTCCGACGGATTGACTGTGATCGGTCCGACAACTAACTTGGCTTGTCCCTCTTCCATACGCACACCGGTGACGGTGAACTGCGCGCGGCCTTTCGCGACAACCGCCGCACCCTGCTGATCGACTGCGGAAATGGCATACTCATAGATACCAGGCGGCACAACGGTACCTGTACTGTCCTTTCCGTCCCATGATATTTGATTGAGCCCGGTCTGGCGCCCCGTGGAGTCCAACGCACGTACGACGTGTCGATTCTGGTCCAAAATCGTGATCTGGACGCGCGCCGCATCTTTTTCGAGCGCATACGTCAGCGACGCCTGACCGTTCTCCAATTGAGTCAAGGGACGATCGATGCTGACCTGTCGTCCCACCATCGGCAGCAACGTGAACTGCAACGAAGCAGTCTGCGCATCGAGACTCTTCTGCAGCAGCTGCGCCTGCTTTGCGGTCTGTTCCAGCTGACTGAATTGTGCCAACTGCGAGACGAACTCGGTATTGTCGGTGGGTTTCAACGGATCCTGGTTCTTGAGTTGCGTGATCAGCAATGTCAGAAAATCGTCTTGCCCCAACTGTCGAGGGCCGGTTTTGTCCGGCGTCGATGACGTCCCCGTCGAGCTGAGCGCTGATACATCTACCATGACTGGTCTCTCCCTTCCGTTCTATGCCACGACATTCAAGAGGCCATGGAGCGACGTGCGCGATTCATCCTGTCGGTCCGCACTTTTCCCCCAAGGCATGTTCTGCGAGCCCTGATTCCCGGACTGACCTTGCTCCTGAGAAGAGCCCTGTTGAAAGGAACGTCCGCCGTTCTGACGATCGATGTCCACGCGGAACTGCCCCATGTCCAATCCGTTCGTTTGAAACGCCGTCTGTAGCCGATCCTGTCCGTTGAGGAGAAATTGTCCCACTTCAGGCCGGTCGACCGACAAATAGGTATGGACCAGATCATTCGTCATCGCCATACGAATGTTCACATGGCCCAGATCAGGCTGGGCCACATCGACCACGACTGCTCGCGCCATCATATGCACGGATGGTCCCCCAGTATCATGAACAGGCACGGATGGTGGCATCTGACTCAGGAAAGAGCTGGCTTGAGACGTTGGAGGTGGCGTGGCTATCGCACGCCCGTGAGCGCCGGCGATGATCGACTCAGTCGGTTGGCCTGTAGAAACTTGGCGATCAGCAACCGCTCCCTGCGGTAGTGTAATCTCGGACTGATCATGTGCCGGATTGTTTACATCGCTCCATAACTCACTCAATTGCTTGAACTCGGCAACGTTTGCGTGCTGTCCCTGAGGAAACACCCACCCTGTCTTCACTCCAGTATCTTGATTATCAACAGACGTGTGCGCGGGCCGGTTCATCTGAATCGGAGCAGAGCGATCAAGCGGTACATCATTGCGTAAGCCTGAATCGGTCTTAGGGATTTCCGGCTTGCTGTTCAGGAGTCCCGTTCCAAGAGGAGTATGCACGACCCGATGCACCATCGTCTCAGGCTGTGAAAGGGCCGAGTTCACCGGCGACTCCAACGGTACCGGACGAGGTTCTGCGCGAGGTGCGATCTCCGAATCAGAGTCAGGGGCAACCATGGGAGAACTTGGCTTCACGACCAACTCAACTCCTGCATCGTTTCTAGGACGACTCACCTGAGTATCCGGTTCATGGACCGGCACATCACGCTGAGCGCTCCGTTCATTGTCAGGAAGAGAATGGTCTTCCGCCGAACCGCACGCCGTCGCGAGACAATTCGCCCCTGTAGGCGCCATCGACGAAGCATGTGGAGAATTGCCGTCTGACTCGACTTCTTCCTCAGTCACGTGATCGCCCTCGGAGTCCAGCTGCTCTCCCTCCGTCTGACCAATCGTCTGATCATTCGCTTGAGTCAAGATCTGCGGGGACACCGAAGCCAAGAGCGGGGCGGTGACTTGTCCTTGCGCATCAGCGCTTGCGCGACTCAGTTGAGATGTTGATTCCTGCTCGTTTTTTGCCTCTTCAGCGTTCTTTTTGTCGTCGCCTGATTTGTTTCCCTCCTGAGCTTGGGCGCGAGAGGGTGATGCACCTGCACGCTCAGTCTGCGGTGAAGAAGGATTCTGACTCTGTGTGTCCTTCGATCGAGATTCACGAGCAGACTTGTAGGGTGATCGAATATCGTCTGTCTCGCGTGTCCCCCCCTTCTTTGCGTCTTCCCGAATTCCTTGGAGCACATTGGAGAAACTCTTCCGACCAGCTCTGGAATTAGGAGAACTCGCTGCCCGAGCCGATCGGACTCCTCCGTCTGCAGGAGATCCGGATGGAGATGGAACGATGTCAGCAAAGTTAAAAGCCACGTACACCTGTCCTCGTATGATCCGAGCAAAGGGGAATACAAGCCTCGTGCCACTCAAGCGGCTTAGAGTCTTGTTGAAAATCAAGGCTGTTCTGCAGAAACCGTGACAGGGCTATCGTGGAAGAGGAAAACTTTACAGCGTGGTAGGCAAAACCAGCCGAGTCTGAGTCGTCGCCGGTTTTTTTCAACTACTGAGGTGTTTCAAATGGTAAAAAAGATTTCGTGGAGCTGCCGTAGGGAAGCTTGAACCTGAACTGCCACTCGCGCGTTCCATCTGCTACAGCACGAAATCTAGCCCAACTCCTCCGCCACCTCCCGCTGGTTATACCAGTGACGATGAACGGCC
>CABVRR010000006.1:0-17843 GCA_902500705.1 uncultured Nitrospira sp. | reverse complement strand
CTAGCCCAACTCCTCCGCCACCTCCCGCTGGTTATACCAGTGACGATGAACGGCCTGAGCAATAGCCATGTCCGTTTGATCTTGGTCTGTTTTTCTTAAACAACTTCTAATGGAGTTGAGGGAAGCACGGATATAGCAATATACAAGACCTGTCCCTGTATAGTTCCTATAAACAGCAATCCCAATAACAAGGGTGGTGGAACTAGAACGCCGTATTTAAGATATGGATCCATTCTATAGCACCGTTATTATCGTAAGCGGTTCAATGCTGGCAAGTTACCTGGCATGATATCAACTCTCCACCTAGCGAAAACCCCTTGCCAAGAAACTGGATATTGCCACATTCACCTGCACTTTCTAATTGACAGGGAAACTTGTGTGTGATTCATACCTTTCGATAAACAATCAGCCAGGCGCATCTCATCGCGGGCGATCGATTGTCCTGATCACGAAGTAATCGAACGAGCGGGTCTCGCTTTAAAAATGACCAGAATAAGTGATCCTTACACCATTACTCCCAAACAGAATGAGATGCGAGCGGAGCCACTCTTTCAAATTGTGCATTGACTTTCGGCAGATCTGACACCCAATGACTTACAGAAGAGAGATCGACGGGCTCCGGGCTTTGGCGGTCCTGCCGGTCATCCTATTTCATGCCGGCTTTCAAACATTTAGAGGTGGCTTCGTCGGAGTCGATATGTTTTTCGTGATCAGTGGCTATCTCATCACTTCAATCATTCTTAAAGAAAAGCAAGCGAGCACCTTTACGCTCGTAGGATTCTACGAGCGACGTGCGAGACGAATCCTACCCGCATTGTTTGTTGTGATGTGTACCTGCTTGGCGCTGGGCTGGCTGTGGTTACTGCCTATTGATATGAAATTGTTCTCGGAAAGCCTGGTCGCCGTACCAGGCTTTGCCTCCAACATCTTGTTCTATGTGACGGGCGACTACTTTGAGCCCGCCGCCGAACTCAAACCACTTTTGCATACATGGAGCCTCGCTGTCGAAGAGCAATACTATCTGTTATATCCAGTCATACTGCTATTGCTCTGGCGGCTCGGCCAGAGATGGATCATCGGATTACTTGCCGGACTAGCGGTTATTAGTTTGAGTGCGGCGCAATGGAGCTCACAAAGAGACCCGACGTTCACATTCTTCTTATTGCCGACACGTGGCTGGGAGTTATTGATTGGTGCATTGATCGCCTTTTATCTATTCAAGAACGGTGCTGCAAACAATTATTCTAGGTTCGTAAATGAAGCCGCCACCATTGGGGGGCTTGGACTCTGCCTGTACGGAGTCTTTACTCTTGATGCGTTGACTCCCTACCCTAGCGTCTATGCCTTGTTGCCGACTCTAGGCACAGCCGTCGTTATATTGTTTACGACACCACATAACACAATGGTTGGCAAGGTGCTGAGCAGCAAACTGTTTGTTTCAGTTGGATTAATCAGTTACAGCGCGTACCTCTGGCACTACCCTCTTTTCGTGTTTGCGAGACATCGTTCCCTTGAACCGCCTGGTCACGCGTTGCTCCTATCCTTAGCGCTCTGCTCATTTCTATTCGCCTATGTCAGTTGGAAATATATTGAGACTCCCTTTAGGAATAGACAATTCATCACGCGCAACCAACTGTTTGCATGTGGAGCGGTGTGCAGCTGTCTATTTGTAGTCATCGGATTGATTGGATACCGCACTGGCGGCTTTCCGCAGCGAGTGAACGAAGGAGTGCTGAAGGCTCAACGTGCTCAGTTCGATCAACTGGGATGCATGTCCGAAGTCGGAAAATATACAAATGTCAGTGAAAGCTGTGTCTTGGGTACGCGCGAGAATGTGGTGGGAGCGCTGCTGGGAGATTCAATTGCTGGCGCGCTTAGCTTTGAACTGGGGAAAAGTCTGGAAAGCCGTTCACTAGGATTTTCCAATATGAGCTATGGGCACTGCCCTCCGACATTAGGTATCTATCGAATAGATAGAGGGAGCACCCATCGATGTCCGGAACACAATCGAGAAGCTTTTGAGTACGTCGAAGACAGAGACAATTACAAAACGATGATCTTGGCTGGGTATTGGACGGCATACCTCGAGGGTGATGGTACCAGGCCGCTGCTGGACATGGTGGTGAATGGGGTCAGACAGAGCACTCCAGACGATCAGCGAAACGCATTACTGCGCAACGCATATGCAGATTCGCTTCTACGATACATTAGAAGCGGAAAAACCATCATATTGATCTACCCGATACCAGAAGTTGGGTGGCATGTCCCTCGATATCTCGCAAAAAGAGCCATGTTTTCGAGTGATAACCAGGACTCGGAAGACCTCACGATAGACTACGAGTCCTACAAAACAAGGAATGCAGAAGTCATTAACCTTTTCGATAATATTGGCGATTATCCCAACCTCATTCGCATAAAACCAGAATCGATTTTTTGTAACACCTTTGTGAAAGATCGATGTGCCGTGCAGCTACATGGAGCCTCTTTCTATCGAGACGAGTTTCATTTATCGAACGCTGGGGCCAGCTTAGTGGTCCGGGAAATCATGAAATACCTTGTAGGCGAAACTCGCGTCCCGGCAAGAACCTGAAATAGGCATGAGGTCAGAAAAGAGGGTCTTCACAGGGCCAAGTCTTGTTTCTTGCATCATAATCCCTTGGCTAGTCGGCTGATAGTCTCATGGTGCAGCCTCACCTCCTTCGTCACCTCCCGCTGGCTATACCGTGGCCATGAACTGCCTGATCAATAGCCGCGTCCTGTTTGATCTTGGTCTATTTCCCTCAAACAACTTCTAATGGAGTTGAGGGAAGCACGCATATAGCAATATACAAGACCTGACCCTATACAACTGTTTCGTTGTAGTTGGTCGCGGTCAGAGTCGAGAGAAGATTCGTCCTGTCAAACGTGCCGCCGGTTTTAATACGATTGCCTGCGGCGTCATACATGCACGTCAAATCGCCGAGAACAGTCGCGCCCTGTTTGCATATGAGACTCGTGAGTTCTGAAGTCACGTTGTAGCTGTAGGTGGTACTGTTATGAGAATAGAAACGCCCGTACAATACGAATTCTTACTCAGAGGAACTCGCATGTGGGACATCGGCGGACGACTGTCTACGATGATTAAGAATGAGAGCCCAACTGGATATGATAAAAACCGCACACCAAGCAATCGTTTCCGTCAGCGCACGCATTTTAAGTTGAGCTATCGTGGTTACTGCACTCGAATGGCTTCCATCGAGTATCATTTTCTGATGAGCCAGTTCTTTGGCCAGTTCAGAATTAGACTCTCCTCCCATCCTCTTCATAGTGATGATAAATGATTCGTCCAGCGTTCGCCGAACCAGTATCGTCTGCTCTTCAGATTGCAGAATGAAATACTGCTGGCTAGCGATGGTTCCCCCGATTACTGAAAAGGCAACCAAGAAATACATCAAACCATACGTCATCGATTGACTATTCCTGAACATGTTTAGCCCGTGTTTGTTAGGGTCCTGAAATCAATAGGGTCAAGTCTTGCTTCTTGTACCTTGGCCTATTGGCGAATCAGCTGATTGAGAGGGCTATGGGGTCTGTGTCATCAACTGTTCGGTGAGTTTCGCAGCCCGGTCGGCTTTGACTTGAGCGAGGATCGCCCCGGCGGTTTTGGCTTTTATCATCCGCAGGATTTCGATCGCTTTCCGATCCGGCATATGTTCCAACCGCAAGGCAGCGTCTTCGGACGGCATGGATTCGTAGATTTTCGCAAGTTGGGTCCGTTGCTCCTGCGCCGCACGCTCCTTTTCCCCTTGAAGCTTCGTTTGCTGGGCAGGAGGTCGATCCTCTTTTGCTTTGGCCTTTGCGCTCTGAATCCGCTTCTCCAAGGCTTCGTTCTGGTCCAACAGCTCCTCAATCTGGCCCCTCACAATCATGAGCCGTTCTTCGTTTTGGCGAATCACTTGCTCGCGCCGGTCAAGATCGCGCTTGCGCTGTTCCAACATGTCGAGCACTTCACGGGGGGTATCGACCGCCGGTCCTTGAGCCGTGGGTGGAGCGAACAGCTTGGCATCATCGTCCGGCTGTGCTTTGGAGCTCTCCGCTTCTTGCACCAGCGGCGACATTTCCGGTTTCGATGCGCTCGACGCCACCGGTTGCGTTCTAGATTTAGGCTCTGAAGAAGCTTGTCCCAGTTGCACCATGACCCAGAAGAGAACCGTCGACCCAATGATCCCGCCGACCATCGTCCACAACTGGGCGTACCGATTCATCCTCGACCCTGTTCGCGCAACAGCCCCAAGACCACCACGGTCGACACGATCCATCCAGTCTGTCCGGAATCGCGTGCTCATGAGCGGCGCTCTCGCTGGGTCGTGTAGCGGCGGCTCGCAACCTCATCCGTCGTCCGCTGATCGAGACGCGCCGCATCGGCGCGTTGCGCGGCCTGGCGCTTGTCGGCGACGAGATCCAGCAATTTGCGCTCCTGGCTGGCCTCGACAAGACGTGCCTTGGTGTGCTGCCACGCCTCGGCAGCTCGATCGATCTCATGGCGTATCCGTTGCAGCGTGGCCTGTTGTGCATCCATGCGCCCCTGCCATTCCAATAGGGCCTCGATCGTCAGTCCTTGTGAGGTTTGACGGTCATAGGTTACGGCATCTTGATGCATGCTGGCTTCCATGTCGCGATAACGTGCTTCGCTCTCCGTCAGCGCTTTGGTCACTTGAGCCAATTCCATCATCAGATCCTCGACCGCCTGGGCGCGCAGCTTCCGCAACGCCTCGAGACTCATGCCGCCTGCTGAGCCAACGTCTCAAGTTGCTGCACGGACGACGTGAAGCCGGACGGCAGGTCGACATCTTGTCGCAAATAGGCATTGATCGCGTCTTGCGCCTGCACGGCGCGGTCGAGATCGACGTTCATCCCCGGCTTGTAAGCTCCCAGGACGACGAGGTCTTCGGACTGCCGATAGCGAGCCACTAATTCAAGAATCTTTCTGGCGGCATCGTAGTGAGTCCGTCCGACAATATCCCGCATCACACGGCTGGTGCTCTGAAGAAGATCAATCGCGGGGAAATGGTTGCGGGCCGCCAATGTGCGGGACAACACGATATGGCCGTCCAGGATCGAACGAACCGTATCGGCGATCGGATCAGTGAGATCATCGCCGTCGACGAGTACGGTGTACAGTCCGGTGATGGTTCCTGGACCAGGCCCGGTTCCGACACGTTCCAGCAGCTTCGGCAAGAGCGTAAAGACGGAGGGCGTATACCCTTTGGTCGTCGGTGGTTCCCCGATCGCCAATCCGACTTCCCGTTGGCTATAAGCTAATCGCGTCAGCGAATCCATCAGCAAGAGGACTTGTTTCCCCGCATCACGAAAATATTCGGCGATGGTTGTCGCCACCAGTGCCGCGCGCAGCCGTATGAGCGGAGCCTGATCGGAGGTCGCCACGACCACGACTGAACGTCTGAGTGCGTCTGCACCCAGGTCGCGCTCCAAAAATTCATTGACCTCGCGGCCTCGTTCTCCGATCAGAGCGATGACGTTGACATCCGCTTTCGTGTACCGACTGATCATCCCCAGCAAGACGCTCTTCCCGACCCCAGATCCGGAAAAGATGCCCATCTTCTGTCCACGTCCGCAGGTCAGAAACCCGTTGATCGCGCGAACGCCAAGATCGAGTGGCAGGCGAAGACGGGCTCGTTGCAACGGGTTCGGCGCGTCCGCATACAGCGGATAGCGTTCCGTAACCGCCAGCGGCCCCTTGCCGTCCATGGGATTTCCACAACCGTCCAGCACTCTTCCTAACAGGCCCGGTCCGACCGCAAGATTCGCCACCTGGCCGGACATGGTAATTCGACTTCCCGGCCCGATGCCTTGCATATCCCCCAACGGCATCAAGAGGACACGGTCTCCGCGAAACCCCACGACCTCCGCAGCAATCGGTCCTCCAGCCACCTCTCTCGTAATTCGGCAGAGCTCCCCGACTGTCGTCATCGGCCCGTACCCCTCTACAACGATCCCAACCGCTTGCGCGACCCGTCCTGACACTTCGATGGGATCGACATGCTCGATATAATGGCTAAGCCGCATGTTGAACCCTGTTCTTCAGGGCATCGCCCAAACGCAATAACTGCGTATCGAGAGAGGCATCGACCAATCGCGTCGTGGTGTGGAGAAGGCAGCTCCCTCGCTGCAGAGAGGTCACCGGTTCAATGGTGAGTTTCAGGGTACTGTTCTGCCGTTCCGTCAGCTCCGAACGAACCGCTTCCAACACGGCAGCATCCGCCGGATGTACTTGGATCACCACCGCGTCCGACTCCTGAACCGCACCGAGTGCCGCCTTGACCTGCGACACGATCTGCTCGCGACGGGACTCGGCCGACTCATGAAGTATTTTGGCGACGATCTGAAGGGTCAACTCAATGATTTCATCGTCGACCGTCTGCTGAAGCACGGACCGAGCGGCATCAAACTTTCTGGCGGCCTCGGTCAGCAGGGTGAGATCTTGTTGACGTTGCGCGTCCGACTGTCGCCGGCCATCCGCCAGGCCCCGTTCATATTCCGTCGCCCCATCATCTGCTCTGGAAGTCCCGTCATCCCCGAATGTTTGAAACGGTACGCTCTGCAACCTGACCGCACCGGCCCGTACTGCAGCATGCTTCAAGACCGTATGGTCGGTGCGCAACCGATAGAGCTCCAGCAACTGGCGAACGGTGGCAAGAACCGCATCAGGCTGCAGTGGTTTCGTCACAAAGTCGACGGAACCGGCTTTCATCGCACGGACCGCCAGTTCAACCGAAGCCGTTCCGGTCATCACGACTCCGATGATACGACTGTCGCTCCGCTGCGCGTCTTCCAACACGGCGATGCCGTCACGGTCCGGCAGAGCAGCATCCACGATCAGCAGGGCTGGGGCTTTCTGCTTTATCATTGAAAGCGCTTCCTGTCCTGAGCCGGACAGTCGAACAGATACGCCTTCCGGTTGAAGCAAGTCGCGAAACGACTGACGGACCCCTTCGTCTGCATCAATGATCAAGACCGTCCCCTGATCGCGAGAAAGGCTTCGCCCCGGGACCGTCACTGCGGGAATGGTTACCCCTGCCACTACAACATCTCCTCTCCTCCGCCGGCGATCACGATGCGGCCTTCTTCCTCAAGCTTGCGACAGACTTTCAAGATATTCTGCTGAGACTTTTCGACATCCGACACCTTGACCGGCCCTTTGGCTTCCATATCTTCTTTCAACATTTCTGCGGCACGGCTCGACATATTTTTGAAGAATTTGTCCTTCACCTCCGGATTGGCGCCGCGAAGCGCCAATGGAAGGTCGTCTTTGCTGATCTCCTTCATCAATTCCTGCAACCCACGATCGTCGATCTTCACCAAGTCGTCAAAGACAAACATGAGCGCCCGAATCGCGTCCGCCAACGGCTGACTCTTCTCGGCGATCTTGACCATGATGCCGCCCTCGTTGGCCTTATCCATCCGTGTCAAAATATCAGCCATGACCTCAGGTCCGCCGATGCTCTGCGACCCCATGCCTTTGCTGGCCAGCAAGATCTCTTGCATACTTTGGCTGAGTTCTTCCAAGACATCCGGCTGTACATCCTCCATGGTGGCCAGCCGAAGCGCCACGTCTCCGCGCATGGCTTCCGGAAGCCCCGCCAGCACCTGCCCGGCTTGTTCGCTTTCAAGATGCGCAAGCGTCACCGCCACCGTTTGCGCATGTTCGATCTTCAACATTTGGACAAGCGTTTTCACATCGACCCATTTGAGCGCCTCCAGCCCGGGGTAGCTTTTCCGAGTCATCGATTCGATGATCCGCGCCGCCTTCTCCGGTCCCAACGCTTTCGTGAGTACGGTTTTGATGAACTCTTTGCCCTGGAACTGGACTTCTCCGGACGCGCTGGCCGTTTGAAAATCCGAGATGACGGTATCTTCCTCATCTCGAGAAATTTGGGCCGTGCCGTTCATGAAACTCCCCAGCCGCTTAATTTCTTTGGGATCCAGTTGTTTCATGACCTGTGCGGCTGCTTCTTCGCCGATAGCGCGAAGCAGAATGGCCGCCTTCTGTTCTCCCGTCAGGTTTTTCGCCATCGCTACGCGTTACGTGGGACTCTTCAACCACTGCTTCACGACGACGGCCGTCGTGTCGGGATTCTTTCTCGCCATGTCGATGATTTGAGCCCGGTCCGGAGCACCGGACAAGGAGGCGTCTGCCGCTCCGGCCGCACCGGGCAATGCCGATATGGACGTATCGACCGATATCTGCTCCGTCGTCGAACCCAACATGGCCAACAACGGACGGACCACGAATAACAGGATCACCGTAAAGAGAAGGATGCCGACTCCGTAGCGGAGATACGGCAACCATGGCTTCGGACCCTCGGCCACGGCCTCCGCCGTCGCGCCCTGCGACTCCTCCGGTTCTGTGCCGAATTGAACGTTGACGACCTGAACCTGATCTTGCCGTTCAGCTGAAAATCCCATGGCCTTCTTGACGATGTCTTCGATGCGCTTGAGATCCTCTTCCGAACGTGGGGTATATTTTCGCGCGACCGCCGGCGCATCCGCCGGCTGGCTCTCGCCGGTTTTGGGGGCCTCGTACGTCCCATCGACCAACACCGCCACGGACAATTGTTTAATGGCACCGACCGGCTCGACGATTTTTGATACCGTTCGGCTGATTTCGTAGTTGACCGTTTCGTTTTTGGTCTGACTGTTGCTCGAGCTGCTTTGCGCAGGCTCTTGATCGGTTCCCGGCGGCACGTTCGACTGCACGCCCGGGACACCGCCGCTGACACCGTTGGTGCCGTTGGCCTTTTCCTGTCCTCGCTGTTCGCTCCTCACCACCTGGCTGTTCGGATCATAGCGCTCCTCCGTCGTCTCGACTTTACGAAAGTCCACGACACTGGACACACGTACGACGGCCTTATTGGAGCCGACGATCCGCTCCAACATCGTTTGAATACGTGTTTCCACGTCTTTCTCGATGCTGCGCTGATATTCAAGTTGTGCATTGGTCAATCCGGCGGCATCGTCCGTCATGGTGGACGACAACATGCGGCCATGCCCATCCACCACCGTGACATCACGGGCCTGCAAGCCTTCCACGCTGCTCGAGACCAGATGAATGACCCCTTGCACCTGCGCCTGAGTCAGCTGTTGCCCGTTACGAAGCGACACAATCACAGAGGCGCGCGCTTTCTCCTGCTCGTTGGCGAAGAGTCGGCGCTCCGGAATCGCCAGATGTACCCGCGCGCGTTCCACTTCCGGCAACTGCGCAACGGTTCTGGCTAACTCGCCCTGTAGCGCACGACGGTAGTTGAGTTTCTGGACGAATTCGGACATGCCGATGGATGTTCGATCAAAAATCTCGAATCCGACGCCTCCTCCGTGGGGAAGGCCTTGGGTCGCCAATTGCAATCGGAGATCATGGACTTGATCGCTCGGAACCAACACCGTCGATCCGCCACCGGTCGTTTCGTATGGGACTTTGGTTTCTTTCAATTTATCGATGATGGCAGCGGCGTCTTCACTGCTGAGATTCGTGAACAACACCTGCATGTCGGGCTGTTGCGTCCACAGGGTGACCGCAATGAGACCAGCCACCGACCCGGCGAGGGCGATGAGAATGATCATCCGCTGATTGATGGAGAATTTTGAAAACATGCTAGCCACTCCCCTTCATCACATCCGATCGATCACACCTGCATCCGTTGAATCTCTTCATAGGCCGCGACTAATTTATTCCGGATCTGCATCATCAATTGAAACGACACATCTGCCTCCTGCAACGCAACCATGGTGCGATGAATATCCTGCGATTCGCCCGTCATGAGCGCATCGACGGCTCGACTGGATTCTATTTTTGCATCGTTGACTTTTCCGATCGCAGACTTGAGCGAGTCTAAAAACCCGGAGGTTCCTGAGGGGTCGGCGGTTCCCGTCGATCCCAGTTTCGCCACATCGACAATGGGAGCGATACCGGATGTCGGTCCGTAGATCTGACTCATCATCACCTCCCGATTTCAAGCGCCTTGTTCCACATGGCGCGTGTCGCGTTGATGGCTTGGACATTGGCTTCGTACGCGCGCGAGGCGCCGATCATATTCACCATCTCTTCCATGACGTTCACGTTGGGAAGTCGCACGAATCCTTTGGGATCGGCATCTGGATGATGCGGATCATAAATAAGCTGTCCGGGCTTGGAATCTTCCACCACCCGTGCAACGGACACTCCTTCAAGCGCGTGCGCCGACGGCCCGACCGCAACCTGACGAAACGCCCGTTGAAATGCGGTTGGAACCGCCGTCGAGCGGAAGACGACATCCCGACGCTTGTACGGACCGCCGGTCGGCGTTTTGGTTGATTGTGCATTCGCAAGGTTGCTGGCAATGACATTGAGTCGTCGTCGCTGGGCATCTAAACCGGACACTGATACGGCCATGCTATCGGACATTTCCATCATGAACCTCCTCACAATAGGAAACGGGAAAGACCCTGGTTGAGGGTATGATTGGATCAACGGCAACCAGTTGCTGGTGGATCGTGATCGTCATCTCAGCCTGCACACCTCATCGCGCGTCTCGTATCGCGCTCAACAATCCTCTGAATTTGGCAGCCAAGATTGTGGTCGCCGCGTTGTACTGCATGGCGTTCTCCGACAATTTGGCCATCTCCAGCTCGAGATTCACGGAGTTGGCATCAAGCGGAAGATCTCCGGCCGGCACTTCACTGAGTTTCCCCGTGACTGCCCGTACACCCTGTGGTCCCTGAATGCCGAAATGCCGAGACTGAGTCGCCGTCAGTACGATTGGAAGGCGTCCTTTATGAGCGGAGTGTAATTGGTCTGTAAAGGTCAATTCCGATGCGCGGTAGCCCGGTGTTTCTTCGTTGGCCAAATTCGAAGAGATCACGCGTTGCCGCGCACTGCGAAGATCAAGGGTCCGTTCCAACAGTCGCATCGTTTTGTCAAAAAGCGTCATACTCTTCTGCTCCCTTCGCTATGCGACAACATGCCATCTGCTATCTAATTGCAACCTTAATGCCTAGCTACGCACTGCGGCGGTACCGGCCTCGTGCACTCTGATGAGCGTTAGCTCTACCTCTATTCGACTCTCGGCTCGACCATGACTGTGCCTGGCACAAACTTGCCGACCGGCAATTCTTGCCGCGCTTACGGTGAATTGATTGAACAGGGCCGTTCACCTTCCCGATATTCCCGCAGCTTATTCCGTAACGTACGAATGCTGATGCCCAGCTCCTTTGCCGCGTGCGTACGATTGTCCTTCACGCGCGCCAGTGTCTTAAAAATTAATTCTCTCTCCATCTCCCATAAGGATCCATTGACCGGCTGTTGCGGAGGGGCAGACTGGACCGGTCGTACTTCCGGCTGCTCAGACGGACAGTGCTCCGGAAGAATCGGACCGTGGCCTGCCAGCAAGACCGCCCGCTCCATGACGTTCTCCAATTCACGGACATTGCCCTTCCATGGCAGCCGCTGCAGGTGTGCACTCGCGCTGTCCGACAACAGTGGTTGCGTCAGACCGTTTCTCATGGCTGACTGGCTCACAAAATTCCTCGCGAGTAATGGAATATCGACCGTGCGTTCACGGAGCGGCGGAACAGTGACGGGAAAGACGTTCAGCCGATAGTACAGGTCTTCTCGAAAGCGCCCCTGCTCGACTTCCCGGTAGAGCGCTCGATTCGTCGTGGCAATCACGCGGATGTTGACTGAGACCGGATCACGCCCTCCGATCCGATCAACCTCTCGCTCCTGCAGCACGCGCAACAACTTGGCCTGAAGGTTCAGGTTCATTTCACTGATTTCATCCAGAAGCAATGTGCCGGTATGCGCCATCTCAAACTTGCCGATCTTTTTGATCAGCGCACCGGTGAATGCGCCACGCTCATGCCCGAACAGTTCGCTTTCGAGCAATCCGTCCGGCAGCGCCGCGCAGTTGACGGCAATGAACGGCCGATGCGCCCGCGGGCTCCGGTTATGAATAAATCTGGCTAACAGCTCTTTCCCGGTACCGCTTTCCCCCTGAATCATGACCGTGGCTTGACTGGCGGCCACTCCTTCGATCGTGCTCAAGAGCCTGATCATTCCCGGATCCTGAGTTAAGAATGTCCGGTTTTCCGTGGGGTGAGCTGGGAGACTAGGAGCCCCCCCCTCTTCACGTCCCGACTTGAGATTCATGATGACCCGCTCCAACAGATCCATGGAAAACGGTTTTAAGAGGTACTCGCTGGCGCCCAGCTTCATAGCCTCGACCGCCGTTTCAATCTCTCCATAGGCCGTCATCAGCACGATGGTGGCCTGAGGCGCACGTGTTTTGACCTCTTTGATCAACTCCAGACCATTCAGCCGTGGCATTCTGAGATCGGTCAGCACCATCCAGGGGCGAAAACGGGCCACTCGTTCGATCGCGTCGACTCCATCGACTGCGCCTTGCACGGAATAGCCGAGTCGCTTGACCGTCTCCATCAGCGCGGCACGCATTGATGAGTCGTCATCGACAATAAGAATGCGTTCGTTCTCGTCACCGTGTTCAGACAACAGACCACTTTTTTCGCGATCATTCATGAGAACACTCCTCCGCTAGCGCCACCTCATGTTTGACAGACCCAGCGTCATTGAGTTCGAATTCGGCCTTCGTGTGGGTGTGCATCTCACTAGAGCTCCCATCGATCGAGGGATGAGGCAGGAGAATCGAGCACGCGGTGCCTTGGCCGATCGTGCTCTCGACATCAATGCGCCCTTGATGCGCATCGATGATCGAATAGACGATCGCCAGACCGAGACCGGTTCCCTCATCCTTCGTCGTGAAAAACGGATCAAAGATGCGTGAGCGATGGGCCGGATCGATGCCGATGCCGGAGTCACGCACGGTCAGTCGCACGGCTGGCAGACCAAGCGCGTCCGACGATTCAGGCTGAAGACTGATCTCCAGCGCGCCTCCGTTCGGCATCGCCTGCACCGCATTGAGGATGAGATTCACCAGGACTTGCTTCAATTGTCCGTCGTGACACCAGATCACATGCACCTCTCGGCTGAGGTCTACTCGGATGTCCACCGACATTTTTTGGATCGCGTGGGTCGCCAATTTGATTGATTCCTCAATCAATCGTTCGGCTGCATGCCACTCACGAGTCAAGCGAATCGGCCGTGTGTACAGCAAGAGGTTGGCCAACAAACGATCCATCAACTGGACGGCCTGCGAGATCTGCTGGGCGTAGCGCCGAGCAGATGAGTGTTCATCAAGGTCACGCTGCAACATGGATGCGAACAGTTCGACGCTGCCCAACGGATTTCTGATCTCGTGGGCAATACGACCAATCAACTCTCCCATGGCTGCCAGGCGCTCCTTGCGCTGGAGCTGCTCTTCAAGCTGATAGATACGGGTGATATCCTGAAAAAGGATGAGACGGCCGGAACGCGCTCCCGAATCGTTACTAAGAGGAACCTGACTGATGGAGATGACCGTCTGTCTGATACGCTGCGGACGATCGGACAGACTGAGACCGGCACCCGCCAAGACATCCGACGCGCGACGGTTCCGCAATTCCGTATCGGTGGCGCCCAACAACGCCTCAGCGGCCCGATTGCTGCGACTGATGGTCTCGCAATCGTCCAGTACCAATACCCCTGTCGACAAGGACTCGAGAATCCCGTCCAGATGCACGCGCATGGCCTCGTTGTCGCACAGCTGCCGACGAAGCGCCTCGTTGCTCTGCGCCAACTCCAGATCCATATGTTCCACACGCGCCGTGAGCGCGCTGTATGAGCGTTGCAACGTCTGTGCGGCTTCATCAAACGTTCTGAATGCGGTCTGCAACAGCTCTCGCTCCTCCGGATGCTCGGTCGTCACGTTGCTCATAGCCCCTCCGGTTTCTCCGAACGGCCGGCCGCTTGCAGATCCCCTTTCAACGACGAAGACAGTCGATTGAGCATCGGATCGGCGGCGACATCAAGTTCAGCCAGCGCCACGGTGGCGCGATCGTATTGCTTCAAGGCCGTCCAGTGTTTGGCGATTTGCAGACGCGCCCAATCGGCGTGAGGCGTCTTGGGATTTTTTGCCAACAACGATTGATACGCTGCGATCGCACGCTCATGTCGGTTCAATCGTGACAAGGTATCCGCATAGGAGACGAGCGTATCGGGCGATTGCATCGCGCCCGCTTTGAACGCCTCATCGTAGGCCAACGCCGACTCCTCTAGCTTTTCCAGTTCTCCCAGTGTATTCGCCAACTGGAGATACATGGCCGGTCGTGCGAGATGCACGGGGTGGCGCAGAAGCCACGTACGACACAGATGGAGGAGGGCTTGCAAATCCCGTTGTTGCCGCATGGCCTCAATCAGAAGAGGCAACACCTCCTCTTCGTACTTTCCGGTCGGAAATTGAAATCGATATCGCTCCAGCATTTTTCTGGCGGCCCCGGGATCTCGCTGATCCAAATAGACTTTCCCAAGACTGACCAAGGCGGTTTCGACCAATGACGAATCGTTCTGCGATTTAATCACCTGCTGATGCAATCGCGCAGCTTCCGGCAAAAATCCCAGGCGCCGATGGGATTCCGCGATATCGACTAACAACGGGGAACGCCCATAGCGTTGTTCGGCGACGGCTCCATGTCGATGAAACAAGCTGACGACCGTCAGATCGTCTCGCGAGGCGATCGCTGCCTCGATCCACGGCGTCAACAGTGCGGACAACCGCTCGGAGGCCTTCATGGCCCAGAGATCGTTTTTCTTGACGGCTCGACGCGTGATCTCCCTGTAGGTCTGAAGCGCTCGCTGCATGTCTCCCGCATGTTCATACCCCTTGCCGAGATAGTAGAGCGCTTCGTTGCCCATCGGACTGTTCGACTCTCGGGTCGCGATCTCTTCCAACAACGATCGGTAGGAGGCCTCGGTCTGGTCCGGAACCGGCACATCATGGATCATGGCACTGACTGTGAGTCCGAGCGCATTGCTTCCAGCCGGCGACATGTTCTCCGCACGAAGCGCGGCGAGCCGAAGCGTGGCAGTCGTACCCGCCGCGCTGGAGGGATACAGTGAAGGAATCAGCGCATAAACGAACTCAGCGAGCGGCTGTTTGGCGCTCGCCCGCAGGCCTTCGGCCACATGCAGCAACGCCGTAGACGCAAACTCGTGGCGGGGGAAGAGATTGTAGAAGAGGAGCATCAGTTCCCGCGCAGATGCCTCATGGTGCAACTTCGCTTGAACCATGGCATACCGTTGGAGAGACACCGGATCATGTCTCAGCAGATCCGGCCATCGTCGATAGCTGAGTTCATACAGCGATTGCGCGTCGGACACGCGTTGTTCGCGGAACAGCGCATGCGCCAACGCCAAGGTCGCGCCTTGGAGCAGCGATTCGTCTTCGCTTCGTTTTCGCACGTCGGCAAACGCGTGCTCGGCATCGCTCCACTTCCCCATGGCCATGAACGTATGGCCAAGGCCCAATAGGGCCCGAGCTCCGTCGAACGAACCAGTGACGGCATGAGCCATCGCCTGTTCATACATCGCTTGCGCTTCTTGAAGTGCGCCTTGTTCAAAATACAAATCCGCAACCCGCCACTCTGCTCTCCTGGCGTTCGATGATTGCGGGTGCTCTCGAATAAGTGTTTTATACTCTAGAATCGCGTCGGATCTGGTTTGCCCTGAAACATCGTCCCGCAACTTGAGCTCGACCAAGAACGCGTGTGCCGATGGAGCAAGCGGACTCTCAGGATGTTCCTTGACGACTTTCTCGAAGAAGCGCTGTGCATCAGGCCATGCGCTTCTTCTGTACGCCGATTGCCCTTCTTGCCATGCCAGCCCATCGATCCCCGATGACTGACCTTCTGGGCGAGGTCCGTCGTCGGGCAGCGATTGATCGAGCCGTTCACCCAGCACCGGATTCCGTGTCGGAGTCGCTTGTTCTGCGAGAGTGGTGACTGACCCAGTGGGTAACGAGTGCGAAGGCGTCTCTCCGATTGCCAGCGTAGAGGACATCACCCAGACGGCAATTGAGAATACAACGTGGCGATATGGTAGACAGTGTCGATGCACGGCGATAGGGCATCAGCAAGGCTCATGCCCTGTACCCGTACGGAAAATTCGCTGGAAATCAGGAGAGTTGCCGAAAGAAATCCAAACCCTGCATGGATCGCGTCAGGATTGGCATCGGCTACGTTGATAGGTCGTCAATCTTTTGACTCGAAGGCCGTGGCCAGAGCGGGAGGGTTTCCAGGCGAGACCGTGGATCTACTCCCTTACGCTTGAGCTTTTCCACCAATGTCGTCCGGTTCAGGTGCAGGAGTTGTGCGGCCCGTGAAGTGACCCCATTGGCTTTACGCAAGGCTTCCAAAATGAGATGTTTTTCATACTGTTCGACTTCTCTGGAAAGATTGATGCCGTCCTCATTGAACCGGATGAATTGTTCCTTGAGTTCAGGTCCCAACGACTTTCGACAGATTTTCTCGGGTAAATCTTCGATGGACAGCACACCCTGTTTCTTCAGCACGACCAACCGCTCGATCATGTTCTCCAACTCCCGAATGTTTCCGGGCCAATCGTACTCGGTCAGCATCGTGAGGGCGTCAGGGTCAAGGCCCGCAATCTCGGTGCGCTTACTGTGATTGAAGCGGGTCAAAAAATGATCGATCAGGAGCGGAATGTCGCTTCGGCGTTCCCGCAACGGAGGGATGACGATGGGAATCACGTTCAGGCGATAGAATAAATCTTTACGAAATCGTTTTTCCTCAACTAGCGTTTCCAAATCCTGATTCGTCGCCGCGATGATGCGCACATCCACGTGAATCGTCCGGTTTCCTCCCACCCGTTCGAATTCCCGCTCCTGGATGACGCGAAGCAGTTTCACCTGTAACGGCAGGCTCATTTCCCCAATTTCATCGAGAAAGATGGTCCCTCCGTTTGCCAGCTCAAAGCGACCCATCCTTGCATGCGTCGCCCCTGTAAACGCGCCTTTTTCGTGACCGAAGAGTTCCGACTCCAGCAAATTTTCAGGGATCGCGCCGCAATTTACCGGGACCAGTGGTCGATCCTTCCGGAGACTATTGAAGTGGAGCATGCGCGCCACTAACTCTTTGCCGGTGCCGCTCTCACCTTGAACCATGACCGTGCTGTCGCTGTCGGCGACTTTTTGAACGAAGTCCATCACCTGCTGCATCGGCTCGCTGGTGCCCACCAGTTGTTCCAGCCGATATTGATCTCGTACGGCCTTCCGCAAGAGGTGGTTTTCTTGCCGAAGCCGAAGAAACTCCGCCGCCTTCCGAACCACTGCCGCCACGGCTTCGAGATCAAACGGTTTGGTGATGAAATCAAATGCGCCCGCCTTCATGGCACGAACTGCTGTTTCGATCGTGCCGAATCCGGTCATCATGATGGGAATAATCTTTGCGTCGAGCTTTGCAAGACGATCGATGATCTCGATCCCGTCGATATCGGGCAATTGAAAATCCGTAATCGCGATGTGAACCACTGAATTCTTGACCGCTTGGATCGCTGCTGCGCCGTCTTCGACAGTGGAGACGTGGTACGCCTCCTGTGTCAGAGCTTCCTGTAACACATCTCTGACGGCAGGGTCGTCATCAACGACCAGGACGTGGAGTTGACTCATGTTTGATATCCTTTGGAATGCGAAAGGAGAAGGTGAGTCTAGGATAATGGTCTATGGCAGGCAATGCAAGCCGTATCAATGGATCTACCGATCGACCTACCCAAAGAAGAGGAACCTTTCTTGACAGGTTCTTCAGCCTATTGGTACTGTGCACACGAAATGCGCAGTGATCTCGTGAGCGGGCTGGCGTAGCTCAATCGGCAGAGCAGCGGTTTTGTAAACCGCAGGTTGGAG
>CABVRR010000005.1:69204-84659 GCA_902500705.1 uncultured Nitrospira sp. | reverse complement strand
CCAGCCCGCACGACCGAGGACTTGCCACTGCCTGACGCGCCGACCACTGCGACGAGATGGTGCTGCTCCACCGCACGCACAATCTGCGTGATCGCCGCTTCACGCCCAAAGAAGAACGGCGCATCTTCCTCACGGAAATACAACAGGCCGCGGTAGGGGCAAATCGTGGCGAGTGTGTTGCGGACGGTCTTCTGCGCGTCCGGGCCCGGCGGATGGCCATGGATCGCCCCGACGAGTGTCGCGAGCAGAACCGGATCGTCGCCACGGGCGCGCAAATCGACCCAGGTGTGTTGACTCAGAAATCCCAGCGGCGGTTCCGCGTCCGGCAGTAAGACGGGAATGACGGGAAACTTCTGGCCCTGACGCTCGGCGGCCACCTGCCGCTCCAACGCAAGATACTGCTCCCGCTGCTGCCACGGCCCCATCTCGCCTTGGCCAACACAGATGGCCACGGATCGACATTGTGAGAGGGTGGACTCCAAGGCCTTCGGCCAGGATTGCCCCGGCGCCAAATACCACCGGTCAAGAAACACCCTGAGTTGCTGCTCGTGCAACCGTTTCGCGAGCGCTTCCACCTGCACATGGTCACGCCAGTGATAGCTCAGAAAGACATCGAACTGATCCGGCACGTGTTCAGCCATTTACGATCTCTTCATATGCCGAGAAGCACGAATCCGTGTCGCTACGTAGGGGCGCATTCTACTCGTTCACCTGACAAAGGCAAGAACCCGAAGCACCTTCTTCCGCTCCTCCCTGCTCGGTCATTGAACCGTCCCACGACTGTTGCTACCATGCTTGGTCATTCATTAAGAGGAACCCTCGCTGTGCCGAACCCTCTGAAGCCCAATCTGTCATCAAACCACCTCATCATCGAGGGCGCTCGGCAGAATAATCTCAAGAACATCTCGCTGCAGATTCCCCATAATCAGGTGACGGCCATTACCGGTGTCTCTGGATCCGGCAAATCCTCACTTGCCTTCGATACGATCTTTGCCGAGGGGCAGTGGCGGTATGTCGAGTCGCTCTCGACCTACGCCCGCATGTTTCTCGACAAAGTCGCTCGCCCGGATGTGGATCGCGTATTGAACGTCCGACCAGCAATCGCCATTGAACAGAAGAACCAGGTGCGGACATCCCGCTCCACGGTCGGCACAACGACGGAAATTGCTGATCTGTTACGCCTACTCTTTGCGAAGATCGGCAAACCCACTTGTCCGGATTGCAACCAAGAAGCCCGTTCGTTTCCGCCCGACACGGTGGCGGATGACCTGTTGACGCGATGGCCTGATGCCCGGGCGATGGTACTGTTCCCTATCGCCACACCGTCCCTCAAAGAAGAGGCCGCATGGGTCCAATCTCTTTTGACACGTGGATTCACCAGAGTAAAACTCAACGACGATATTGTTGATCTGCACGAGGAGGGGCATCCGCCGTTCCATGCGTATCCTTCTCTCTACATCGTTCTCGATCGACTGGTGATCAGGGAAGACAACCGCACCCGCTTGGTTGAAGCGGTTGAAACGGCGTTGCGTGAAGGAGACGGTCTCTGCTCGATTGATCTCATCGGCCAAGGACGACGATCGTATAGCACACGTTTTCTCTGCCAAAACTGCGGGCGTACTTTCGAGCCTCTGCGGCCGATTCTCTTTTCGTTCAACCATCCACTCGGCGCTTGCCCGGAGTGCAAAGGATTCGGCAACGTACTGCGGTACGACCCCGAGCTGGTGATCCCGGACCCGACCAAGTCCCTCGCGGATGGGGTTGTGGAGCCTTGGAGCAAGCCCAGTTCTGCCTGGTGGCAGAAACAAATGCTGACCGCCATGAAACGGCATGGGGTCGATATTACAGCCCCGTTTAAATCACTTCCCAAAGACACCCAGCGATTGCTCTGGGAAGGCAACAAGTCGCTCGACGGAATCAATGATTTCTTCGAATATCTGGAAGGCAAGCGATACAAGCTGCACGTCCGTGTCTTTCTCAGTCGCTACCGAACGCCCTTCGATTGCCCCGGTTGCCATGGCAGCCGTCTGAAACCGGATGCGCGCTACGTCAAGATCGGCGGCAGCGATATCCATGAGACGACGGAACGAACCGTAGAGAGCCTTGCCGAATGGGTGGATGCCTTGCCGTTGTCCGGATCGGATCGGGAGATTGCCGCAGACATTCTGCGGCAACTCAAGGGGAAGCTCGGCTTTCTCCAGCGCGTCGGCCTTGGGTACCTGACGCTCAACCGACAAACCAAAACGCTGTCCGGCGGTGAAGCACAGCGGGTCGCCCTTGCCAACCAATTGGGGTCTCGGCTGGTCGGCACGTTGTATGTCCTGGACGAACCGACCATCGGCCTTCATGCGAGGGATACGGATTTGCTGGCCGGCATCCTGCACGACCTCGCCGTGACCGGCAACACGGTCGTCGTCGTTGAGCATGATCGCCGCATGATCGAATCCGCCGACTACCTCATCGAGCTCGGCCCTCACTCCGGCGAAAAAGGCGGCGAGATCGTCTGTGCCGCGCCGAGACAAGCCTTTCTCAACGACCGTCGCGCGATCACCGCTCGATACCTGCGCGACGAAGAACAGATTCCTCAGCCCACATCGCGACGATCCGGGAACGGCAAGATGTTGGTGATCGCCGGAGCCGCCGAACACAACCTCAAAGACCTGTTCGTCCGCATCCCGCTGGGCATGCTCATTTGTGTCACCGGCGTGTCCGGCTCCGGGAAAAGCACCTTGATCGAAGATACGCTGTACCGATCCATCGCCCGTGCCTTTCGCGTGGAAGCACTGCCGATGGGTCGCTTCAAAGCCATCAAAGGCATCGAGCACCTCAGCGGCATTCGACTGATCGACCAACAACCGATCGGGCGCACCCCTCGGTCCAACCCCATCACGTACCTGAAAGCGTTCGACGAGATTCGTCAACTATTCGCCGCTGAACGCGACGCACTACGGCAAGGATTCACGCCGGGCCACTTTTCGTTCAATGCCTCCGGCGGCCGCTGCGAGCGCTGCGAAGGCAGCGGAGTGGAAAAACTGGAGATGTACTTCTTCGAGGACATCTATGCCCCCTGCGAGATCTGCGAAGGAAAGCGCTTCAAGCCGGAGATCCTCAAGATTCGCCATCGCGGGAAAAGCATCTCCGAAGTGCTCGCCATGACGGTGGAAGAAGCCTCCTCGTTTTTCACCGGGATACCGAAGCTGCAAGACAAACTTTATCTTCTGACGTCCATCGGCCTTGGGTATCTCCGCCTGGGCCAACCGGCCACCACCCTATCCGGTGGTGAAGCCCAGCGCTTGAAGATCGCCGCTGAGCTCAAAGATACCTCCGCCAAAGACGTGTTGTACATCATGGATGAACCAACCACCGGTCTGCATTTCGAAGACATCAAGAAGCTCCTCACCGTCCTTCACAAGCTGGTGAATGCCGGGAACACTTTGGTGGTCGTCGAGCACAATTTGGATGTCATCAAATCTGCCGATTGGATCATCGACCTCGGTCCCGAAGGCGGAGCAGCCGGTGGTCAGATCGTCGCCGAAGGAAGACCGGAGCAGGTGGCGAAAGTGGCTGCGTCCTACACAGGGCGGTTTTTGGCGAATACTCTAAACGGCACTGTCCGCTAACAGATACGCCACCGACTCAGTTCCGGTCTCGCGGTTCAGCACATGATACCGAGCTTGCATGGTTGGTCTTGTATCACATGAATCGACTGCCCATTTCACAAGAAGTTTTTTTAAGTCTGAAAGCCAAACAACCGCGCTTCGCGATACGCGTGGCTCATCGCCTCAACATCATGTTGGAACCAACTCGTGAACCAATTCTGATATGTCTCGGCGCATACTACCGGGGCATCGCCGTATACAAGCTGCCGAATGATTAGGTGAGCCGCCATCATTCCCGACATAATCGCCCGCAACACGCCATGGGATGACGATGGATCGAGCACCGCAGCCGCATCACCCGCCAGGAAATATCCTGGTCCAGCTACAGCTTTGGCCATCCGCCATGTGACATCCGCACAGCGCGAAGGTTCCGGGGTGAGATGGCGGAGAGCATCAGGGATCCACGAAGAATGCAACCGGTTGGACACTTCGCAGACCCGAGTCCACTGAATACGCTGCGGCTCTATCTGAGCAATCCAGGTCCAACTGTCTTGATCCGCACAAATCGAGGGCACAGGCTGATCGAAACAGCCGTTGACGTATCCATACTGTGCTATCAAACGAGGCGAATACCGGATAAGCGGAATATGCAGCTGCCGCGCGAGTACGCGGGCACCTCCGCTACAATCGATCACATACGCCGATGGAATGGGTCCTTGAGCCGTTGTCACCCCATCAACATTATTAGATGAATCCAACAACGCCTGTGAGGATGTATCCACACGTAATGTGGCGCCACGGTCACAGGCAGCTTGAAGGAGCCAGTGATCGAAGTTTTTGCGAATCGCCTGATAGCCTCGCCAAGGCCCAGTATCATCTTCCCCATAGGGAACGAATCGCGTCGAGCCTCCCCACTTGGACCAGACGCCCGCATGGCGAACATATTCTGCGGCATGAAGCCTTTCCCATACACCGAGTTTAGCCAACAGCGGCTCAACTCCTGGGTGCAACGTCTCTCCCGGTCGATAGCGAGGGAACGACGCGCGCTCCATGATGGTAACCGAGAGCTGCGCGTCCAACAGCATCAGTGCGGCGGCAGACCCGGATGGGCCGCCGCCCAGAATAACGACGTTCCTCACACGCGTGACCACACGGCTTGATTCGATCGTTTACGAAGCGCGGCACCGGTTCGTGGACTGGTCAAAAATGCCTGCCGATCTTGCAGCGGCAACAGGCTACGACGGAAGTCAGTCGGATGAGGTTGTTCCGTCTCCTCTCCTCCCAGAATCATATCAATTCGATAAATTTCTCCCGTTAAGACCGTCGAGGTGTCTAACTGCGCGCGCTGTAGTTCAGGATCTCCCGGACTGACCTTCCGAAATGAGATCACAAAGCGCGCGTTACGATCACCGCCTACCGTGTCGTAACACTTGGCGATCGCCCGCATTCGCAACATGTACTCCTCGCTGGACACCAGAGTGGTTAATCGAGGAGTGAACCGACCTTCGAGCGCATGTTTGACATAATCCACGTGCAGAAACTTCTCGCAATCCAGAAACTCAACACCCCCGAACATGCTCACTTTTGGCCCGGTGACACCATCCCAAGGCAGCGCGCCCGCCTGCCCGATCTCTTCATCGGTCAGAGGGGCCACGGTTCCTCGGAGACTCGAATTCCCTGTATTGGGTGACATGGATCGTGAAGCATCCGGTGCGACAGCTGGCCAGAAGGTACTGAGCGCCGCACACAATTTTGCATCCTCCGGGAACGGGCTGCCCAACCCATATGCCGCTAAGTGTTGAACGTGAACGCCCGAAACACGTTTACGATCGGTACTGACATCCCATCCTGGAGCAAAAACCCCCGCACAATCGTCAGGCAAGCACGAATGTCGATCGGCATCGAATGACTGTGGCACCGTCACTCCGGTGGGATCGGAGCCGAAGATTGCCACCACGGCAGATATGGTCTTCTCCGACGCACTGAATCTGTTCCCGGGTATCTGAAGATTCGGGGGCAATCGCGTGTCGCATAATGGAAGCGGCGGCACGCCCCAGAACTCCTCGGGCACCTGTTCAAATAATTCGCGCTGGCCGGCTGACGAGAAAAAGTCAGGAGCCGCAACCAGTGAATAGCAGGGCACCACCGAAGCCATCACCTCCGGTCTTCCAGTAAGCGCCGGGACGCTCGCGCTGATCTGCCCATCACCTGTGAAATCCACGTAGTGCAGCGCTTGATAATTACCTGCCGAAACAGTGCTGTTGACATCAGGTCTGGTGGGGTCATTGTTGAGATCGATCAGCACCCCATTACGCACCTGCGTTCGAGCATGCACATACGCGGGAGCCGATCTGACCTCCGACCCATCGACCCCTTCATCAGCTCCGGGCTCGAGCGCTGCGAATGTTTTCGCCACCCGCGGCACCCTAAAGGTCAACAACCGTCCATTCACATGAGCCGGCTCCACAAGCCGAGGATGCGGAACCGGCATGACAATTCCTGCGCCGAAAGACCCATCGGTCGAAAACTCTGCAATTCCAGTCGAGAACTGGAACGGTGCAGTGGATGGCACTCTTCTCAGTCTCAGAGTGATCGCGCGAGTCCGTCGAATCTTGTCGTTATAGTGAAAAGCTTCCAACTCGACTTGAAGATTGATCCCAGCCAGGCATTCCGTTCCGTTGAAGAGCTTATGAATCGGAGCCCAAAACTCAAGGGCGTCATCTTCCGGTCTAGCTCGCATGATTGAGAGATCGACCCCCTTCTTTTTGACAGCCAAAAATGCCGCAACCCTTGATGGACACACGCGAAACGCAAACGGATCATCGACGACTTGTGATTGAAATCCACGATTTCGTACATCATAAAAGGCCGGTCTTGTACCCACGCGCGAAATACCGGTCCGAGAAAACACCATGTCGGCCTGACGCCTGGTGCAGGTGTCTCGCGCTGGTCGATACTCGTACGAAAATAGCACCACGGACAGACGCTGCGATCCGGTCAATCCTGCTCGAGCCTTAATACTCGCCAGTGTCGGCGGCTGCACGCCAAAGACATAGTTTTCAATCGTCTCGATTTCCTTGAGTGTTGGGAACCCGCTGAGATTCGAAATGACGTTGGGTGAGGCCAACGCATGGTACAACAAGCTGTCGGCTGGTGATCCCGCCGTAATCGCCTTTGTTCCTGAGAGGGAGAAATCCGTAAATCCTGTAACGGTTCGGTCAATGTCTGCGAGCGTTTTGGTCAACTCAGCCTTGAGCGTCGCACTCGTGGGTTTGAGTATATCGAGCTGATCATCCGTAAGGTCCATCAGCAGATCACGCCAACCTAAAGGAGCCAGCCGATCGCAAACATTTTTCACATCGTCAATTAAGGCCATAGTGAAATCCTTTCACTCAGAATTCCGACGCACGAGGTGCGGCGTTCCTTCGTTTCGCCGCACCTCAACACTTCCGCTACGTCTTTTGTTTCGGGGGTTCGGAGACCTTCTCCAGCGTATTAATGCTCACATGCGGCCACTGTATGGGACCTGGGCAGCAACCTGGAGGTAATCCATCCACACGGGGGAAAAAATCCAGCATCACTAACTGCGAATACTGCAGCCGCAGCTTGGGCTTTCCGTATTTGTCTTTTTCTTTCAATTCCTGAATCCAGAACGTGGACTTCATGACCGTGGCATTAGCCTGTCTGACGACGAACGGAATATTGACGATGCCCCCTGTTGGGTGCGTCGAATCGACATCGAGTACGGTCGTCTTCTCGATTTCGACACCTTCGTTGGCAGCTTCCAGTAGATCATTCGGACTGACAGGGTTGAACAATCCCTGAAATAGATTCTCGCTGAAGTGCCTGTATGGAGCCAGATAAGGATTCCCTCGATCCGTATCGTCTCCAGGCTTTCCGAGATTGTGGTCGACTCCGATCGGCAAACCACTGATATCAGGAATGCTTTGTGCCCCTGAGTGTTGACTGCTTCGCCCTAAGGCCAACACCGAATCTCCATGAGGAATAGTTGCGAGTCTCCCAATATTGAAGCCATCCGTGATGCCATTAATCATATGCACCCACAAGCCCGGTTCATGGTGAATGACAGCCTCAGCTGGCCCCGCCAGGCCGCTTTTCGGAAAATCATCGGCAGCAATCTGCTTTATTCTCTGTTGATAATCTAACGCCACGAGAAACTGATCGGTGTTGGCATCAGGTCCCAGCCCAAGACGAACGCCTCGATTCGGCACGGCCTTATCGACCAGCGTAAACTCAAGCTCCTCGTTGTACTGGTTGAGCAGCAGCCGATAATTGAAGCGAAACCTTTCGGCATCCGTTCGTGGGTCTACAAACGGCAGGGCAATCATGTTCCATCCACGGCCCTCTAAGTTTGGCAGGTTTGCCCACTTTCCAGGAAGAAGCTGCAATGGTCCAAGTTCGGGGTCACTCGGCGTAGCCTGTTCTTCAATCCGCCGGATTTTGTTCTTGAGTTCTGCTGGCTTCGTTTTCATCGTCTTAACCTTTTCCATCGCTCAATCTCCTCTTTATTGAAGTGAATTGCCGTTACAAGAACTGATCGACATCCAGCCATACAGTCGAATAGTGAACCTTCGACAAGACACGAGAGCTATCGCACTTCCTTTCCTGTGATTCATCAATTCTCCTGGTTGATATAAGCCACCCGTGAACAAGCTGAATTCATGCATAGCTAGAATCCTGCGCAACTTCGTATTCGTCTTCAGCAAGCGAGATGCCATTCTTATTGGTACTCCAGCCTGCCCGTGTAAGCCTTATACTTTCAGTGATTTACACACGATCGAGTGCGACACGTTGGCGAGGTATCTTTCTTCGACACGGCAAAGACGTGAATCGAAAGAGATTCAGCCGTGTATCAGATCCGATACGTTAGACGTTGACTGATCAAGTTCTTGATGTGCGGAAACTGGCGCTTGACTGATTTCACACCAGTACAAACCCTGGGAAGGCAATGATGAGGCAGATCTAAGACTCTCGGTGGAGAGTGAGGAGGCGTGATTCACGGTCGCCGTCTGTAGACAGTCATCTATTCTTCAGAAATATGTGTATTTTTTCCAGGGGGCTCGTCTGTCAATTTCCCATGCAGGTACTTTTTACTAAACGCCGTCACGACAAATGCAAGACCGATGGCGACCGGCACAAAAATCGCCGAGGCGAGATTAGCATTCGACAGCCACCCTATCTCCGAGAGCCCTTTGAAGATATAACCGGCGAGGCCCGAAAGATAATAGGCGATCACGATCACCGATAATCCTTCGACAGTATGTTGCAACAGCACTTGGCTCTTGGTCGTCTTATCGACACTTTGCAGGAGCGACAGGTTCTGGGCTTCCAGAATTAAGTCGATACGGGTCCGAATGATCGCGATGATCCCCTCGAATCCTCCACGAAGCGTGTCGATGCGACGCAGAAGCTGCTGATAGCCCTCCGCCACTCCCGTAATGCCTCCCAACACATAGTCGGAAATTGGGCGATAGGAATCAATCCGCTGCTCGCCGATAGAAGCCACCGTCGTATGCACGATCTTGTCGTAAGGGAGCGCTGCCGACAGCTCAAAGTGCAGTCTGCCCGCCATACGATTGGTTTTCAGCAGATCCTGGGTCAGGGTATTCAACCAGCGCTGCAATGTCTGCGAGTCGGCATGCGCGATGTGACTCGTAATGATCTCTCGCTGTTTCAAATGAACCTGCTCGAATTTGTAGACTTGATCGATAGCGGCAGAAAACAATGGTTTTTGCATGAGCAGTAAATGGTAGTACGTTTCAATCCGCACGATGGCATCCACAATATCTTTTAAACGCGATGGATCACCCTGAGACGGGCCAACGGTCACCAAGTACCGCTCGCGCCCTCGCTCATCCGGCGTGAAACTCGTGACCACGCACGTGTGCTCATTCAAAATTCGACTGCCGTACAGGACGGCCCCCGGCAACACCTTCCGCAGCTCATCGCGGGAAGACAACATGCCTGCGGTCAGCAAAATATCCAAGCGACAGACGACGGAACCGAGCAGATCCTCCGGAAAGGCATAGTCCGGAAAGGTCAACGGTCCAAAGGTAAGTGCGCTGTTCCCCTGTGGCGGCACATGCCAGAATTGGTAGTTATAGTACTCGGTGTGCGCCTGCCAGATCAGGACGAGGCGATCTCCGCTTTCCGACTCCTTCACTCCGTAGCCGAAATTCTCTCGAAGCTCAGTCGTCTCGGCAGGCACCTTGAATCGCTCCAGAAGGGATTGGAACTCCGCTCGACTCGCCGGCCGCTGGGTCGGCGGATCGGACATGCGAAAGGCTTTGTAATGAACATGCGCTGGTACACGCAGCCATTGCGCGATCGGCTGGTGCGGACGTTCATGCAGCTTCTTTAAGAAATCCGCAGCTCCTGACTGAGGCGCCTCAGACTGATTCACGCGCGTGCTCCTTCCTTGAACACATCGACAGCACGACTCTCATAACATGACCTGATGGCAAGAACCTAGTACCCACTGTCGTCCGCTTCAATCAAGATGGAAAGGAGTGGCACGAACCAGTTCGGCAGTTTCAATTGCAGGATGGATCGAAGGGCATTTCGGCGTATGGTTGATAGATATCACCCAATGAAAGGAGGATATCTCCCCAGACACGCGTCGAATCTTTTTCAAAGACCGCCTGCGGATCCGCGGGCAACGTAATCCATGATCCGGTCTTCATTTCAGTCTCAAGCTGACCCGGCCCCCATCCTGAATATCCGAGGTAGGCACGGAAGAATTCCGTGCTTCCGACACCGGTCAGGATACGTTCGACCATGCCGACGTCCCCGCCAAGGCAGACTCCGTCGAACACATGGTGCGCGTTGTCCGGAAACTGATCGCCTCGGTAGAGCAGCATCACTTGATTCGTTTGGACAGGGCCGCCGGCATAGAGCAGATGCCCTGATCCCTCGATCACCGGAACCTGCGGCAGCGCTTCAGAAATCGACATGGCTGTCGGACGATTCACGATGACGCCGAGCGCCCCCTCGGCCCCATGCTCGCACAGTAAGACGACGGCCTGGCGGAAGTTCGGATCACGCAGACTCGGTGCGGCGATCAGAAAAATGCCCTTGCGCAGTTCGGTGTTCATGAGCGAAATCCTACCCCGACCACGCCGCTTGCGCAAGCACTGGGCGTGTCTCAGCAAGAGATGGTCATCGAGGTTACATCTTGTATAACGACGTGCGACGGTCGCGAAGCAGATCGTTGTAGCGATTCAATTGTTTGTTGCGGGCCTGGGTCGGGTCGATCTCCATGATGGTCAACTCTTCGTGATCACGAGACGCTCGATGCTGAATGATCCCTGTCGGTGTCACCACCTCACTCTGGCCGATATAGGTCAACTGCTCTTTCCCACCTCGTGCTTCGCTGCCGATACGATTGCACGTCACCGCAAAGACCCGATTTTCGAGGCACCGGACCGGCATGGAATCCGGGCAGTTCGGCAACACCAGATTGGAGGGATGACAAATGATATCGGCGCCCTGCATCGCTAAAGTGCGCGCAGCCTCCGGATAGTACCAATCGAAACAGATCATGACCCCGATCTTGGCCACTCCGATGTCCCAGACGAGAAACCCGGAGTCGCCAGGCGTAAAGAACTGCGTCTCCTCGTAAAAGAGGTGGGTCTTCCGATAGCACCCAAGCAACCCCTCCGGGCCCACGACTACGGCGGAATTGTAGCAGCGGGAACCGGATCGTTCAGGGAGTCCCGCCACAAGATGCATCCTGCGACGCTTGGCAATGTCGATCAAACGACGTACGGTGGGACCGTCTGGAACCGGCTCGGCGAGTCGTAGGGCCTCTTCTGCCGATACGAACTGATACCCGGACACGAACAACTCCGGCAGCACGATGAGATCCGCGTCAGCCTGTTCCAGTTTTTCCGCGACCCTCTCCAGATTCTTGGCCGCCTCACCGAACTGTGGATCGAATTGGTAGAACCCGGCGCGCACCACGCACTCCCTTCATACAAGAACGGGCAGGGATTGCGCCCCTGCCCGTCCATACCAACAGGTCAATTGACCAGATGTTTCAACGACGTGTCCCGCTACTTCACTTCTCCTAAATGCGTCACGGCTCCGTTCGCATGTTCGGTGCACGCATCCGCATGCCCGGCTTTGCCGTGCATCACGGCTTCCTTCAGATGCTTCACTCCTTCGGCGACATGCGGATTCTTTGCATCGGCGGCCGAAGCATGTTTCAGTGCCTCTCCCGCATGTTCGACACAGGCATCGGCATGCCCTTCTTTTCCATGAGACGCTGCGCCTTTTGCGTGTTCCAACGCTTCACCCACATGCGGGTGCGCAGCCAACGCCGGGCTCGTCAGCACCGGCATCCCAATGAACATCCCAATGCCCATGGCCAACATTGTCCCTCGAAGTATGCTCTTCATCATAACCCCTCCTTCATGGTTGAATATGTGCAATGGCAGGGTGAACACTCTCGTGAATTCACCTTACACAGCGCTCTCCGGCCTGTCAAGAAGGCTTCGGCGCCGAATCAAATCCGAGAATTTTCTGAAGCGCCTGCATATCTTTTTCAGCCGGACAGGCAAAGTCCCGACTCCACTCCCACCACGATCCAGGATAGTTGCTGACGTTCGGATAGTCGACAAGCTTGAGGACGAAATAGAGCCATGCCGATCGCACCCCGCCGGTACAGTAGCAGATGACATGCTGTCCGCTGCGTATCCCCTTGGCCTCCAACATCTCCTTGATCACGGGCAAGTCCTTGACGGTCGCATCCTTATTCAAGAAACCATTCCACGCCACATGTATGGCAGAGGGAATGTGACCGGACCGTGGGAGGCCGGATACTTCTTTCCCTAGATACTCTTCAACGCTACGCGCATCCAGAACGGCTGTCTGGGGCTGTGGCATTTTGACGATGGTCTTCAGGTCATCCTTCAACATCAACAACGCGTCGACCGGTTGTGCCTTGAAATTTCCAGCTGGTGGAGAGACCGAGCCATGCTCGAACGGGCGCTTCTCAGCCGTCCACTTCACCCACCCGCCGTCCAACACACGCAGATGTGTGTGACCGAGATACTCCAACATCCAAAACATCCGTCCTTCATCACCCCAATTATCGAAGGGATTGGAATAGATCACGACGTCGCTGTCGTGATTCACCCCGAGTCGACTCAGAATCCGTTCGATCTGACTGAGATCAGGATTGAGCAATCCCTTCGCCACAGCGTTGGGATCGCTGTACTCATGCCATGTCGAATGCACCGCTCCAGGGATATGGCCGCCGAACTCGTATGCCGCTTTGCCGCGGACATCGATGACGACAAGACCAGGGCGACCCAGTTGTTGCTGAAGTGTCTCAGTATCGATCAGTAATGGATGCTTCACGACGCCTTCCTTCTTGTCGCTGGTCGAAGAGTGGTTGAACGATCAGTCGTTGTTTTGCAACGACTGACATCCAGGGAGCTGCCGATCTGGAGCACCACACAAACTCAGCGTTCTCATCTATCTTGGAAGAACGGTTCACCGTCATCATACAACCCTGCACTGGCCGGCTGCCAATGGCAGTTTACCGCCCTCTAGTTGAACTCAGGTCTTCCATTGCCTAGCCGAAACGAATCGATCCCGTTGCACCCTCCATCCCTTGGCCGACTTTGACTCGACAAGTCATGCGTTCAGTAGTGCCGTAATGTGAGCGTCTACAGAGGCAGCAAGTGCCCTCAGATTGTATCCGCCTTCGAGAGAAGACAGGATACGGCCCTTCGCATGACGCTTGGCGATCCCGGCGACGATGTCCGTCAGATCGGCATATCCGGCTTCCGTCAAACCCATGCTGGCCAACGGGTCATCGCTGTGCGCATCGAACCCCGCTGAAATGATGACGAACTCCGGTTTGAAGGCATCGGCCGCCGGCACGAGTGATTTGAGGAAGACAGCATGATACGCCTCGTCACCCTCACCAGACTCCATCGGAATATTCAGGGTGAAGCCCTCTCCGGCTCCCGTCCCTCGCTCGGTTCCTCGACCTGTGCCGGGATAATGCGGATACTGATGGGTGCTGAAGAAGAGCACGGTGGAATCATCGTCGAAGCTGTGCTGTGTGCCGTTCCCATGATGGACATCCCAATCGACGATCAATACTCTGCCGACCCCATATTTTTTCTGCACATACCGTGCGGCGATCGCTACGTTGTTGAACAGACAGAACCCCATCGCTCGGCCTACCTCGGCATGGTGCCCGGGTGGTCGCACGGCACAAAACGCATGGTTAACATGATTCGACATGATCGCATCGACCGCCGCCAATGCGCCGCCCGCCGCCAAGTAGGCAGCCTGCAATGAGCCGGAAGACATCGACGTATCAGGATCCAGGGAGACGCGGCCGCTCGTGGGCGCATGCTGATGCAGCGACGACACATATTTCGATGAATGAACTTGTGTAATCCATTCATCCTCGGCCTTGCGCGGATCGATTCTGGTCAGGCGAGCCATAGTTCCGCTCTGTTCCAGCTGATGGATAATCGAGCGCAAGCGATTGGGAGACTCTGGATGCCCAGGTCCCATGTCATGCTCAAGATACGCTGAATGATAGACCAGGCCCGTTGTCCCCATCGGTGCTCCAATGATGTCGCTCGCCGTTCGTGACGCGCCTCTCATGCGAGAAGCGCGGTCTATACTAATACGAACGACACAATACGAGATATGCGGCCAGAGTATCACGCAGAAAACGCCGTAGACAATGTACTCCGGCACTGCTATCGTTTTGCATCAACAATGGGAGCACGCCATGCCGAATCCGAGAATCGAGCCGCTGAAGAAAGTCCTTGCCATCGATCCGCACGACGATGTTGCGTGGTTTGGGTTGGGGAAAGCCTACATGGAGGATGGAAATTTTGAGGAGGCCGCAAAATCCTTGCAGCAATGCATTACGGTCAAGCCCACATACTCTGCTGCCTATTTCGCGTTGGCACAGTCACTCCAAAAACTCGGGCGTCTAGATGAATGCCGCACAATCTGCGCGACAGGTATCGACGTGTCGACCAAGAACGGCGATGCTATGGTGACGAAAAATCTGGAACTCCTGAAGAGTTCTCTTCCGGCCTGATGCTCTCGCCCGGTTAAACACTACAACGTGTGTCGGATGAAGAGATCATGAGACGCGGAAATCGGTGCCAGGGCACTGGGGTTCTGAATCAACATGCGCACACGTGGGTGAGTCTGTTGATGTTTGGTTCGCTCAATCAGCTCGACATTGGCGAGTCGTAACGCCGCCTTCGAGGGCAGCGGCTCGACATCCCACAATGAAATTATCACGGCGCTGAGAGCACGAAATCTGGCGAGCAAAACCGTGACCAGGCCGGCAAGCGCCTTGAGATCGAGCCAAATCGGTTGCGCGCGGTAGCGTGTATCCCCCTGAAGATCAGCCCGCGGAATCGAAATACTGAGCACGACCGGCTCGCAATAATCGGCCAGCTGCTTCGCCTTTTGTCGGATACGGGCAAGGATCCGATGGATAAGGATCACGCCTCGATCTTCTTCTTCGCCACCAACCTCCTCATGCTGCAGCCCACGCAAGGGCAATCGTTGCCGCTCCGCCGAACCCACCATCGCTGTGACTTCCACGAAGAATCGTTCACAGCCGGCGCGGCATTCGAGGTCCGCTGTTCGTGCTTGCGATTCGGGCAGAAACTCAACTCGGACTCCGGCGTGAATCAGTTGCACGGCCACTTCTAGTTCGGCACACGCGGACTCCCGTACCCCATATTCATAATGAGTGAGTCGTCGGACGAGGCGGCTGAGGCGCACATGACTCGATTGATCGATACAGTGGCGGTGAAGCGAGCTCCAACGCTCGTGGAG
>CABVRR010000005.1:66737-69104 GCA_902500705.1 uncultured Nitrospira sp. | reverse complement strand
CGGACAATTCGCCGAGCCCTGTGCGCAGGACTTCGGCCACCGTGTCTCGCCCGTACGATGTCCTTGCAGTCACATATTGCACGACGCGATGGAGTTCATGGTCGTTCATGGCGCAGTCCGTACAATCAATCTTTACATCCCGACGAGTGACTGTCAACGCGACTGTGCGTTGATTATCGTTCTGATGTTTTTATCCAATCACGACACGACCTGATGATAAGATGCAATCGCTCACCGCTTGGTAGCAAGACAAAGGAGATGGGGCATGATCGTGAGACGTCAGGTTCGGCAGAAGACTGCATCCCTCGTGGTATCCGACCGGTGGAATCTTACTCATCTCGTCAAGAGCCCTGTACACAACTTCGAGAAGCATGTGGAAGCGCTGGAGACACTCGTCGTGCAAGTTGAGTCGGCCCGTCCTCGACTCCAGCCGGCCATGGCCGGCGCTGATTTCCGTTCGATTCTGAAGCTCACCGAATCGATTGCAGACGGTGCGGCCAGGCTCGGCGCATTTGCCTATCTCTGGTTTTCAGAAAACACCGCACAGACCAAAGCGCGCTCGTTCAAGTCCCAAGTGGAACAGCGGCTTACTGCTATACACAATCGCTTACTCTTTCTTGATCTCTGGTGGCAAGGCGTCGACCCCGAGAATGCGGCACGGCTGATGGCCGATGCCGGTGACCTTCGGTATCACTTGGAAACCATCAGGCGCTATACCCCGCACACACTCTCGGAACCGGAGGAGAAGATCGTCAACCTCAAAAATGTGACCGGCCGAAATGCCCTCAACACGCTCTATGACGTCGTGACCAACGGCCTGAGGTTCACGATGAAGATCGGCGGAAAGACCCGCGCGATGAACCGAGAAGAGCTTATGAGCCATGTGCGAAGCCCGAAGGCCTCGATCCGCCAGACCGCCTACGAAGAACTCTATCGAGTCTTCTCACCTCACCATGATCTGCTCGGAGAGATCTATCGGACGCTCGTGAGCGACTGGAAATCAGAGAATGTCGAACTTCGCAGATTTGCATCTCCCATCGCAGCCCGTAACCTCGGCAATGATGTGCCTGACCAAGCGGTCGATGTGCTCTTGGCGGTCTGTGCCAAGAATGCCCAGACATTCCAGACCTACTTCAAGTTGAAGGCAAGGATCTGCAGGATCTCCTCCATGAATCGGTATCATATCTACGCCCCGCATCGAGCAGACACCAAAAAGTATGGGTATGCCGATGCCGTCAACATGGTGCTGGAAGCGTATCGAGGCTTTTCTCCTCAGCTGGCAGACCTGGCCGAACAGGTCGTGAGAGAACGGCATATCGATGGGCCGACGCGTCTCGGCAAGCTGGGCGGTGCGTACTGCTACAGCGTGGTGCCGGGCCTGACACCGTACGTGATGTTGAACTTCACCGGAGAAGCGCGAGACATTGCGACCATGGCCCATGAGCTCGGCCACGCCGTCCATGGAATGATGGCAAAGAACCATTCCGTCTTTACCTTCCATTCGACCCTTCCGTTGGCGGAGACGGCTTCCGTATTCGGCGAACGCATTCTCTCCGACACTCTTCTGTCGAACGAGCGCAACAAAGCCGTTCGGCAGGGCTTACTCGTGAGTCAATTGGATGACATCTATGCAACCGTGCTTCGGCAGGCCTATTTCATTCGTTTTGAGAACCGAGCGCATCACATGGTCGCGGACGGTGCGACAGGAGATCAACTGGCTCACGCATACCTTGCCGAACTACGACAGCAATTCGGTAAAGCGGTACGCGTACCGGACGAGTTTCAATGGGAGTGGCTCATGATTCCCCATCTCTTTGCCAGTCCCTTCTATTGCTACGCCTACAGCTTCGGGAATCTGCTCGTCTTGGCCTTATACCGAATGTACAAGGAGCAAGGAGAATCATTTGTCCCAAAGTATCTGGACTTGCTCGCCACCGGAGGATCTCAATCACCCCATGACATTCTCAGCAAATTGGGAGTTGATATGACATCAGAATCGTTCTGGCAGTCAGGATTTGATACCATCAAGGATATGGTTCGGCAACTTGAAGAGACCCTCTCGTAGCCCTATCTCATTGATGAATAACGATTAAATCAATTCCATTCAAGGCACCAAGGTGCTCTTGACAGAATCCCCATTCAGTGGCACAATGAGAATGCTTCTCATAATCGCTGAATGGTGAATGAATGTTTGTTTGCTTGTGCCAAGGCATCACGGAAGCGGATGTGCGCGAAGCTGGACGAGCGGGATGTGTGATGCCCTGTCAGCTCAAGTCCAAGTTCGGCCTCAAGCAGAGCGGCAGCTGTGGTCGCTGCGCCAAAAACATTCAAGAGTTTGTCGATCTCGCCGTCCAGGGAGCGTCGACC
>CABVRR010000005.1:62491-66637 GCA_902500705.1 uncultured Nitrospira sp. | reverse complement strand
GTGGTGAACGCAGCCCCGACCTTGTTCTTCATCTTGAATTCGGGAAAGACGCCGAACTTGAACTGCCAGTCATCAAAAAAGGTCTTCACTTCCCCCGACATGTTGGACCAGTAGACCGGAGAGCCGACGATCACTGCATCCGCAGACAACAGGTCTTCTGCGGTGACCTGTCCGACACGTTTCACGATAACCTTCGTCCCAGAGATCGACTGCGCTCCGGCAGCCACCGCGTCCGCCATACGTTCGGTATGTCCCGAAAGCGAATGATAGGTCACAAGGATCTTAATAGATGGTGAGGCTTCGTCTGCCCAAGACCAAGACACGCAGCCGGTGCCGAACATGCCCAGCGTCAATACAACGGCCAGGAAATACGATGTTTCTCTCGATGGCTGAATCTTGGTGGGATATGGTGACACAACGTTATGGACCGGATGGAACACATGCACAGGGAATCAGTGCCGAAACGTCTCCTCCTCCATATGCTCCTCAACCGACACTTCCGTCAATGTTCCACGATAAGTACAGCGATGACACCGAATCCGCCATTCTTCAATCCATTTCTCTTGGACGTAGGACTGGCGACATTCAGGACATACGAACACTCCCTTTTTATATAACACCCGTCGTTTTTCCTGCATATTCCCCTCTTTCTTACGGCACCTGAGGATGGCACATTGCCTAAAAGGATTGCAAGATTGACGGAAGAGAATATAACTTACTCCAAACGGCATTGAGAGGTTCCTTGACTGGAGTAGCCTGGATGGCTACGATGCGCACCATGCGTGTTACGAGCTTCACGTTTGTTTTCATGTGTGCCTTGGTGTTCACTGGATCGCCCCTCATCGGCACACTGATCGCTACCGCGTCTGACGGAGGGCTCGTACACATTCAAACCCCCTCGGGTGTCATGATCCATGCCGAGATCGCCGACACGCCGCTCAAGCGATCCGTCGGCTTGATGTATCGAGAGCGCCTCAAGAAAGACCACGGCATGTTGTTTTTCTTCAGTCAACCGCAGGCCTGGTCGTTCTGGATGAAAAATACCAAAATCGCACTCGATCTCGTTTGGCTGGACGCCAAGAAACAGGTCACCCATATCGAGCGCAATGTTCCGGTTTGCACGAAGACCGACGATTCCTGTCCTCAATACCGCCCAAACAGTGATGATGCGATGTACGTGCTTGAGGTTACTGGGGGGACAATTGATGGGTACAAAATCGAGAAGGGAACAAAACTGCCGTTCGGCCAACCCTAGCGTCTTCGTCCAACCCACGCCCTTTCACAGGCTGTTCAAAAAATCCGTCTAGCAAGAACACAGATTTTCCTCAGCAACCTGCTAGGATCGTTGCTGCCACGACCGAACACGCCGTGCCGTAATGACCCCGGCTATCCGCTCGATGGTTTTCAAGACACGATTCAGGTGAGCTGTGTCGGCGACTTCGACGACAAAGTCCAGCTCCGCCTTACGATCTTCCCTGGTGATGATTTCGGCACGACTGATATTCGCCTTACATTCTGCGATCGCTGAAGAGACGTTTGCCAATACGCCGGTCTTGTCCTCCGCGATGACGGCTATTTTGACCGCATGCTGACTCGGCGTGGCGGTATCCCACTCGACCTCCACCAACCGCTCTCGATCGTAATCCAGGGCTTCCAGGTTGGGACAATCGACCGAATGGATCGTGAGGCCCCTTCCGCGAGTGATATATCCCAAGATTCGGTCGCCGGGAACCGGGTTACAACATCGCGACAGCTGCATCAACAAATCGCGCCCACCCTTCACTTGGACGCCCGGCTCCTCTCCTCTCGCGCTGGTGACTTTGTTGGGAGCGCTGGACGGCTCGGACTCAACCGGAGTACCGGCTGAGCTCGGAGTCGTCAACCGTCCGACAAGTTGAGCCGTGGCAAGATGACCAAACCCCACAGCCGCAGCGAGTTCGTCCACCGTAGCATAGCCTTCCTGCTTCGCTATTTCGAGCAGGGCATCCGACTTTGAGACTTGCGACGGAGCCAGGCCATGTCGACGAATCTCCGCTTCCAGCAAACGCCAACCGATCTCCAAACTGCGCTTCTGCTCTTCCGACTTAATCCAATGTTTAACCTTGGTCTTTGCCCGTGACGTGCGGATGAACTTGAGCCAATCTTTGTGCGGAGTCTGGTTCGGCGACGTCAGAATTTCGATGGTGTCGCCGTTCGTCAGCTCATGTTTGAGCGGAACGATCTTCCCGTTGACCTTCGCCCCGACACAGTGATCGCCGACTTCCGTATGGATCGCGTAGGCAAAGTCTACCGGTGTGGCCCCTTTCGGCAATTCTTTGACGGTTCCCTTCGGAGTAAAGACATAGACCACGTCGTGAAACAGTTCGAGCTTCACCGAATCCATAAACTGACGGTTATCCGGCAGATCCTGTTGCCATTCGATGAACTGCCGCAACCATCCGAACGCTTTACTGTCTTTATCCTGTACCCGCCCCTCATCCTTATACTTCCAATGAGCCGCAATCCCATATTCCGCGACGCGATGCATGTCCTCCGTACGGATCTGAAACTCGACATGCTCGCCCTTCGGCCCGACGACGGTCGTATGCAGGGATTGATAGAGATTTGATTTGGGGATCGCGATGTAGTCTTTGAAACGCCCGGGGAGAGGACGCCAGAGCGAATGGATGATCCCGAGCACCGCATAACAGTTCATCTTGGTGTCGGTAATGATCCGTAGCGCGGTGAGGTCGTACACTTCCTCGAACGAGATCGACTGTTTATTCATCTTCTGGTAGACCCCGTACAGATGTTTAGGTCTGCCATACACTGCCCCGGCCAACCCGTTCTCAACTAATGCGCGCTCAACCAGCGTTTGCACCTCCTGAATGTATTGCTGACGATCTTCATCCCGTTTTGCGACACACACTCGTAAGGTTTCGTACACATCCGGTTTGAGGTGCTTGAGACATAAATCTTCCAACTCATTCTTGACCCAACCGATTCCAATGCGATTGGCCAGAGGCGCGTAGATCTCCAATGTCTCTTGAGCAATGTCATGTCGCTTCCGTTCACTCAGGTGTTCCAGCGTTCGCATATTGTGGAGCCGGTCGGCCAGCTTGATGATGACGACACGAATGTCGTCCGCCATCGAGAGGACCATCTTCCTGAAATTTTCGGCCTGTTTTTCTTCCGAACTCTTGAAAGTGATCTTCCCGATCTTCGTCACCCCATCGACGAGATGAACGACTTCCTTTCCGAATTCCCGCTGCAGCTCATCGGCCGTTGCGACCGTATCTTCCAACGTATCGTGTAACAACCCTGCGACAATCGCCGTTGCATCCGTTTTCAGAGACGTCAACACGCCGGCCACCGCCACAGGATGCTTCACATAGGGTTCTCCTGATTGACGCACTTGTCCTTCATGCGCCCTTGCGGAAAACTCATAGGCTTTCCGCACCATACCAAGGTCAGCATCCGGCTGATAGCTTTGCAGGCGATCCAATAATTGCTCGATACTCGTCACAGTTTCGTACATCATCGACTACTCGCTGCGCGGATATCTCGAATGCGCAGTTGAACTCGATCCTGCCCGTTCCAGTGATTCAGCTCCGGCGTAAACGCCACATCAATAGGCGTCTTGAGGGACAATCCATGATCCTCCAACGAGTTCATCCCGAATCCGATACTATCGAACGGCGGCGACCCTGCTTGGCGGACCGTCATCTTCAAATGCTTTTCTCCGACCACTCGAGCGTTAAGCACGTTCAGCCCCCTAACGGCGAACGTCGGTTCGGGGTTGCCGGCTCCGAATGGATGCAGCGTCTCGATCTCCCGAATCAACTGCAACGTGACCTCGTTCAGTCGAACTTCTGAATCGACATGCAACAGGGGAACACTCTGAGTATCCCGAATCCAGATCTCGGCAAGTGTGGAAAAACGTTCTAGAAACTCCGGCAATCGCGCCTCGTGAATCGTCACTCCCGCTGCGCTGGGATGACCACCGAATGCCACGAGCAGATCTCGGCAACCGGCTAAGGCTTGATACAAGTCGAATCCCGGCACGGTCCGGGCAGAGCCTTTTCCGATGCCCTGTTCATCCACTGCAATCACGACCGTCGGACGATGGAACCGTTCCATGATACGGGCGGCCACGATCCCCACGAC
>CABVRR010000005.1:51849-62391 GCA_902500705.1 uncultured Nitrospira sp. | reverse complement strand
AGTTTGAATGCGATCGTCTCCGCCGTGCAGTCACGATTGATACCGGCAACGTGTTTCAACGCGCGTAAACCGCACCGAGCCCCGCGGGAAATATGGGTAAGACCTTCTCGAACAAAAAGTCGATTTTCATCTTGTAACGGAACCACATCGGCGACCGTCGCCAACGCGACCAGATCCAGGAGTGATTCCAACGGTACCGAGCCCGAGCCGTACTTCATCTCATACGCTTGGGCAACCTTGTATGCCAGACCACCGGAACACAGCCCATGAAAGGGGTACCGTGCCTCAGGTCGATACGGATTCATCACCGCCAATGCCGGCGGCATCTCTAGATCGCTTTGATGGTGGTCGGTAACGACGACATCGACCCCGAGTTGATTGGCAAGACTGATCTCACGGTGCGACGTGGTTCCGCAATCGGAGGTCACCAATAAAGACACGCGCTCCTTCGCCAGTGTCCGAACCGCGTTCTCATTGAGTCCATATCCTTCACGCAGGCGATGCGGAACATACGCTCGAACGTCGGCACCGAGCCCATGAAAAAATGAAAAATAAATACTCGTGGCGGACATGCCGTCCACATCGTAATCGCCGTAAAAACATACGACCTCACGCCGTTGCATGGCCTGGTACAAACGGTCGACCGCCCGTTCCATATCAGGAATCAAGAAGGGATCATGGGTACAAAGCGGAGAGAGCCAGGCCGCTGCCTGGTCCACGTTCGTGACGCCTCGGTTGAGCAGCAATGAGGCGGTCGCCGATGAAATCGAGAGGGCCTGCGATAACAGACCACGTTGGATGGGATCGACCTGTTGGACGACCCAGAGCTTAGACGTCACCTCTGCCTCCTTGAGGGCCTGGGCCGTATCACCATTCAGACCATGATTCTCAGGTGAAACGCTGAAGACTCTAATGAGTCGCTTCTACTTTGTCAAACCGATGGGCTTGGGGAAGACGGAGGACACATCGAGTGGGAACGGGGAGTTGAAACCAGTATTACTCTCCTCCTTTTTGAACGTAATTCTTTACAAATTCTTCCGCGTTCTTTTCTAAAACATCGTCAATTTCATCAACTAGCTTATCGATGTCTTCCTTGATCTTCTTGCCGGCTTCGACCACCTTGGGATTCGCCTTGACCTCTTCCTTGGCTTGCGGCTCTCGTCTGGCCTCCTGCTTTCGTTCTTGCTTTTCCATCCGAGCACCTCCCGTGGATCAGGGGAACCCTCGTGAGCAGCTGATCGCAACTCGTGATGAACTCACCATACCGTAGGGTGCTGAAACCCGTCAAGACAAGGGGAGAAACGAAGAGCGCCGGACCCCACTGGGACCCGGCGCTTCATCGACACACATTCTGTCTGTATTACCGACTGCGTATCAATATCAATCTAGCCTGCGATCAATGAGACGATGAGCAATGCGACGATATTGATGACCTTGATCATCGGATTCACAGCCGGCCCCGCCGTATCCTTGTACGGATCACCCACCGTATCACCGGTGACCGCCGCCTTGTGCGTATCGGTGCCCTTCAAGCCCTGTTCTTCGATATATTTCTTGGCGTTGTCCCAAGCCCCGCCGCCGCTTGTCATGGAAATCGCGACGAACAAACCCGTCACAATGCTGCCGACCAGTACGCCACCGAGCGCTTGTGGCCCAAGCACAAGACCGATGACCACCGGCGAGATCACTGGGATCAAACCAGGGATCATCATCTTTTGAATGGCGGCTTGCGTCACGATATCGACGCACGTCCCATACTCCGGTTTACCCGTGCCGTCCATGATACCCTTGATTGTTCTGAACTGCCGTCGTACTTCTTCCACAATCAAGCCGCCTGCTTCGCCGACGGCCCTCATACACATCGCGCCGAAGATAAACGGCAACATGCCGCCGAGGAACAATCCCACTAAGACCTTTGGATTGGACAGATCGAACGCGGCCAGCGCCGGATTGTGTGCCGCCACTTCCCGTGAATACTCGGCAAACAGCACCACCGCCGCCAATGCTGCCGATCCGATTGCGTACCCTTTGGTGACCGCCTTGGTCGTATTACCGACGGCATCCAACGGGTCAGTAATGTCGCGCACTTCTTTGCCGAGATGCGACATTTCGGCGATCCCGCCGGCATTGTCAGTGATCGGACCGAACGCATCGATCGCGACCACAATACCCGCCATCGACAACATGGACACAGCCGCCACCGCAACACCATACAACCCACCGGCTTCGGCACCGCCGCACACCCAGTAACTACCAAGAATTGCCATGGCAATCACGACGACTGGAGCCGCCGTCGACTGCATGCCCACGGCCAAGCCGGCAATGATATTCGTCGCATGACCGGTTTCGCTTGCCTTGGAAATGTACTGCACCGGCTCATATTCTTTTGACGTGTAATAATCCGTAATGAACACGAGCGCCAACGTGACGGCCAAGCCAAGCAACGCGGCGATGTAATAACTGAACCCACTGACACCGCCGACTCCACCCATGATCATAAACGTAATCGGTAAAAACGCCGCAGCCGCGATCCCACCGGCCACGAACAACCCCTTATAGAGCGCCGGCATGACCTCACCACCCGGACCGACTTTCACGAAAAACACTCCGATGATCGTCGCGAAGATCGTGATGCCGCCTAAAACCAACGGATAAAGAATCGGAGCCGTCGCGCCATTGAACATCGTAAAGGCTAAGACCATCGCCGCCACCGTCGTCACGGCATAGGTTTCAAAGAGATCTGCCGCCATTCCGGCACAATCACCCACGTTGTCGCCCACGTTGTCCGCGATCACCGCTGGATTCCGAGGATCATCTTCAGGGATTCCCGCCTCGACTTTGCCGACCAAATCAGCACCGACATCCGCCGCCTTGGTATAAATGCCGCCTCCGACACGAGCAAAGACCGAGATCAAGCTCCCACCGAACCCGAGGCTGAGCAGCGCATGGATGGCTTTTTCTTGACCGGCAATCGATTGAGCAATGGTATAGAACCCGGTGATAGCCAACAGGCCGAGGCCGATCAGCAGCAGACCGGTGACCGCTCCCCCACGAAAGGCAACAGTCAACGCGGCATTCATGCCGTTATGCGCGGCTTGAGCCGTCCGCACATTGGCGCGAACCGCGATGATCATACCGACATAGCCGGCAATAGCCGAAGCCCCCGCACCGACCAAAAACCCGACGGCGGTGAGCAGCCCAAATTTATCCGACACAGCTCCAGCCGCTGCCAGCAGAACGAATAGACCCGCAGCCACATAGCCGACGGTCTTGTACTGTCGGTTCATATAGGCGCTGGCACCTTCTTGAATCGCCTTCGCAATATCCTGCATCTTTGCGTTACCGGCATCGAGCTTGAACACCCACATTGCCAGGTACAGCCCATACGCGATGCCCGTCGCGGCTGCGATGAGTGCAAATGTTACGATTGCTGAATCACTCACTGGAAATCCTCCTGCTGGTTACGCGCACTCCTTATGTCACACGGTTTCCCGTGGCTTCAACCCATTCCAAAGTACATGCGCAAGTGTGCAAATCCAAGGCGGGCGGATTCGAACTCGAAGCTAACCACCCGAAAAGCGGAGTCATTCTAGTAGAGTCCTACTGGGCGGATCAAGTCAAAATACGGCCTCCCCAAAGCCATATTCCATTCAACCGCGTACTTGGACTGGGCAACGCCACCCAATAGGGCAAACCAGTTGTGCTCAGATGAACTTAGAGATTTACCACCAGAGAGAATGGTACGATACGGACTATCTATCAAGCTAGACAAGGACTTACGCATGAGGAAGAGTATTCTCTGGACGACCCTCTGTATCTGTTTCTCGGGCTTTCTTGTTGCTTGTGGGAATGAAGGAGACACGCCACAGGTCACGCCGCCTACCTCAACCACCCTCACACTCCACACTGTCGCAAGTGGCCTGACTGCTCCGATATTCCTAGATGCTCCCCGAGGAGATACGACTCGCCTGTTTGTCGCGGAACAGGGAGGCGCCATCAAGATACTTGATCGAACGAGTGGCGCTATTCTCGCAACATTTCTGACCGTAACGGGCCTCACCAGCGGAGGAGAACGAGGGTTGTTGGGCCTGGCCTTTGACCCCAATTACAACGCCAATGGCCGGTTCTATGTCTTTTATACGGACACCACTGGGGCCATCGTCATCGCTCGATTTCTAGTGTCGTCAACGACTCCAAATGTTGCTGACCCCAACTCGCAGGTCATCTTAGCGTCCATTCCTCATCCGACCTTCGCAAACCACAATGGGGGCATGTTGGCGTTCGGACCGGATGGATGTCTCTACGCCGCCGTCGGAGACGGAGGAGGGTCAGGGGATCCGAACAATAACGCGCAGAATCTGAGGAGCCGGCTCGGGAAAATTCTGAGAATCGACCCGACCACTCCAGGAGCAGCCTGTACGAATGGAACCGTGAATCCGTTTATCCTTAATGGCGGAGATCCGCTGGTGTGGAGCTACGGACTTCGGAACCCCTGGCGCTTTGCGTTTGATGGCGATGCCCTCTATCTCAGCGATGTCGGTCAAGATGCCCGTGAAGAGATCAATGTATCGGTAGGCCCCAACGTCGGAAGAGGGCTCAATTTCGGCTGGCGGCTGATGGAAGGATCCGGCTGCTTTACTCCATCAACCAATTGCAATACCGGCGGACTGACCCTGCCGATTGTGGAATACGCGCACGATAACGGAGCCTGTTCCATCACCGGTGGTTACGTCTACCGAGGCCTGACAGCACCGGCCATCCACGGCAGCTACTTCTATGCAGATTTCTGCGCCGGCTTTGTTCGCAGCTTCCGCTTCAACAACGGAGCGGCGGTCGACCGCAAAGAATGGCCGTTGCTCGCTACGCCCTTCATCACAAGCTTCGGCCAAGATGGTCTTGGAGAGCTCTATCTCACCACGCAGGGAGGCAACGTATTTCGGATCGTCCCGAATTAACGCTCGTCAATATGGCGAGATGTAGACTCCGTCCGCTTCACTTAGCTTATTTACGACTACCTGCGACTTTGCTATAGTCCCCCCCGGTAGGAGTCCTATGGAATTCGAACCGAGTTATATCATTATCGATGGGCAGAGCTTCAGTAAGGTCAAGCTCTCCTTGGACAATCACGTCTATAAGAACTGTCAAATAGATGACTGTGATCTCTACTACAGCGGCGGGCAGTACGAACTTCTCGACACCCACATCACCAATTCCCGTCTGATCCTGAACCATCCTGCCAAGGGCATTTACAATGCCTTGCAGATTTTCAAGATGAAGTCTCCCGGCTCTCGTATCCTCTTCGAATAATCGGTTTTCTTTTGCCCCACACCTACGACGACACTCATGCCGCCACTGGCACTGAACGCCTGTCCGTCTACTATTTCCGATCGACCACGACGTGGTCGACCAATACGAGATCACACACGATCGTCATTGGAACCATCCAGGGATACTCTCAACCAAGAAACCGCTACCGGTCTCGACACCGACGAAAAATAGCCGGTTGTGCATGGCTCTTTCCATTTTCACCTACGGCCGTTTGGGCCTCAGCTGCGCACGATACCGAAGTCCGTCACCGGCAGTCCCTTCGGCTATGAGCACACGATTGTCCTGCCCGACATAGCGGTGAAGTTGCGCCGCGATCTGCCCCCTCTCAGATCGCGCAATTAATTTCCCCTCCTCCACGGTGAACTGGCCATCTCCACTGAAGATGCCAATCGTCCGAAGAGACGTAAACTGAAACATCCCGTCTTCCTCTATCGTAAGCGTAACCCAATCATTTGAACGGATAGCCGGAGATCGCACCATGATCCCTTCCCAAGTTCCTGCAACCGCCTTGATGTCGGTTACCGAGATTGGCTCAAGCGGTGGTGCCGGAGAACGGTCGACCGAGCTGCAGGCACTCGCACCACAAAAGAACACCGATACAATCAGTAGAAAAATCGCTCGCGTGGGTCGCCACATGTCTGTCTCCTCCATTCATTCTTTCATGTCCGTCTGTACAGGCAGAAATCTGCGCTCTCATCCCTAATCTAAAAAATATTATCGTTTTGTTTATCCACCACAATATCAAGCATCACGCCTTTAGCCCTAAGCTCTGCTCGATCAACTCTGCGGCACGCGGAGCGCCACCGCCGGCCTGGATGGAGTTCCGGACCCGTTCAGCTGCAGTACGGTAAGACGAGTCCGACCGCACACGGGCCACCGCAGCGCGCAGTCTCTGGGCAGTCAAATGCTTAAGAGCGATCACCTCACCGGCCCCAACCCAGGCAACGCGGGCGGCAATTCCCGGCTGGTCATTCGTGACTGGGACAGTGACCATCGGAAGCCCGATACTCAGTGCTTCAAGAACAGTGTTGAGACCGGCATGGGTCACTGCGATAGTGGACCGAAGGAGCAGATCCATCTGGGGTGCATACGAGACCACAACCGGATTCCCTGGGAGCTCGCCAAGCGCCTCCGGAGTCACCCCCTTACCGGTCGAGATGACTAACTGCGCGTCAAGCCCGTTGCACGCTTCCGCGATGACTCGAAACATCCCTGCAATACGGTTCTGCAGCGTCCCCAGCGATGCATAGATCAACGGCCTCCCGTCGAGACGCTCCCAGGGGAACGGGACCGACTGATAGCCGACCGACAACTGAAGTGGGCCGACGAATCGGACATGGGGCGGCAACGCACGCCGAGGGAACTCAAATCCTTCTGGTTGTTGGCTGATCTGCAGCTTGTCGGACCAAACCTGTGCGATGTCGGAAGGGATCGAGAGGCCAAGCTGGCGGCGACGGTTCTGAATCCGTGTCAGAATGGGAGTGTACAGCCGGTTCAGTCCTGCCCATGCAATCCGGTTGCGAATTCGTGCCCACCCTGCATCCCGAGGCTGCCAGTGCGTCACGTACGGTGGAGCGTCGGGGTCCGGGTGCAAGAGAATCGCATTGCACACGGTTGCGAACGGAAGCCCTAACTGGTCAGCCACCGTTCCACCAGGAAACGAAGCTTGGTCGACCAGTAGGGCCGTCACACCAGCCGCGCGAACAACCGTCGGCCCGACCTCTAGGATCGCGTCAGCCGCCCGTGCGCCGATCGATAGGGTCTGCTTGAGCGCTGCCCGGCCCTGCAGCGAGCCAAGCCGCTGAAATTCGACCCGATACTGGTCAGGCGGGAAGACAGCCCCACCCAGTGAGACAATTTCAAACCCGGCTGTCGTAATCGATTCAGGAGGCTCGCCCAAAAGAAAAAAGGTGACCTGGTGTCCACGAGCGCGGGTCGCATCAGCCAGCCCCACCATCGCATTGATGTGTCCTGGAGTGTTTGGACAGATGATACCGACATGACTCATCCGACGCTCCATCCCACTCTCGAATCGGTTATGACCACTCTACAGGAAGGTCGATCCGAAAAAGTCCAGGATCCATTATGCGTTTGGCTTCCATATCGCATCGCGACAAACCATACCCCATACGCATTGTCGTTTCAATGGAGTCGACAGACACGCAGACCTCTTTCCCTAGTCCCAGAAAGCCTGCTTATGGAATCACTTACATATATATTTCTCTCTCTGCCTGATCAGGCATCGAGTCATTTGGGAATCGATGGAAGCGGCATCCTGTGGGTTATGCAATGTCTTGCATCTTATGAGCAACGTCTTGCCTGGATGTCGACGGAGGAAGCGGTGTGTCATCTCTACAGGAGTAATTCCTAATAACCCTCTGATTCGGCGACAGTTGCGCTGATCTTGACTCAACAGAAACGGGCTACAGAAAAAAGTCCTCTCCTTTAGGTCGCAGCTCCAACTCGAAGGTCCAGGCCCCAGGCTTCTGCCTAGTCAGCGCCCAATAGGTCTCCGCCATTTCTTCAGGATTCAGCATCGGCTCGCTGGGGGCATCGGACATCTGAGCTCTCACCGCCTCTATGTCGATGACACCATCTACAAGAATGTGCGCGACATGGATCCCCTTCGGCCAGAGTTCTCGTGCGAGGGAATCGGCCAGCCCCCGGACCGCGAACTTGGCACTACTGAACGCAGGTGCTCCGTTACGCCCTCGAATGGATGAGGTTGCTCCCGTAAACAGGATGCTGCCGCCGCCATGGGTGAGCATATCGGGAACAACCTGCTTGCTGCATAGAAAAGCTGCTAGAGCGCAACGCTCCCACGTTGACCTAAAACCCTCCACCGTCAATTCGTTGAACCCGCCCCAGACTCCACTCCCCACATGATTGATCAAGATCGAGACCGGCCCAAGTTCGCCCCGTACCCGAGCAAACGCTTTAGCCACGGCATCAGCGTCCGTCAGATCCGTCGGTATAGGAAGCGCTTTTAGTCCTGACCTGTGCAGTTCCTCTGCCAGAACACTCAGAAAATTCCTGGAGCGAGCCAGCAGGACAACTGCACAGCCCTCGCGGGAAAACTTGCGTGCCAAGGCCGCACCCAATCCAGATCCTACGCCCGCAATGACAGCAATCTCTTGCTTCGGTGTGCTTAGGTACGGTGCCAAAATCTCTCCATCTACTTCATTAACCGCTATGCAGCATTCCTGGTGGAGAGACCTTTGTTTCTCTCTACTCGCATGTCCTTCATCAAGGTCTAACCTACATCCTTCCAGTACGCTTCTATTTCAACCGTCGATATGCCGCTGCAAGAATTACTTCCTGATTGGAATATTCTCCGTGCGCTTGACGATTTCGATCGGCTGGAAGACCGGATCTTGTGACCCCTGAGAGGATTCGGCTTCGACACGCTGCAGGAACGAGGCAGGACCGTCCAATGGGGCATAGCTCAATGCGACGTCGACATCGAACGTCTTGGTATCTTTCGGGGTTGGAAACGTGAAGGTTTCTTCTCTGGTCTCTTCTGGTTTGAGCACCGTGTCTTCAGCGACCTTCACCGCTTCGAAGTCGAAGATCGTCTTTTGCCCTTGCGCATCCAGATACGTCCGACCATAGACGCGCTTGTCGGAAAATACTGTTTTGAGGTTTTTCCCTTTGATGTCCACGTGCAACACCACCGCAGCCCAAGCAGGGTGGGTGGCCGGCAGATTGTGTGGCACCAGACTTTGGACCTTGACCAGGATGGTCGTTTTCTCTCCGTCGATCTTTGTCTGCAGGTCTACCTTCGCCGCCTCCTGACGTAACTTGCCGATACGTCCGGGAAAACTATGATTCGCGATCTTGCGCTTCTTTTCTCCGTTGGCCGACTCTCCTACTTGTTGAGGCATGTGACAGCTCTGACATTCTTTCCCGGCCTTGACAGAGCGGCTCTGATCCCAACTTCCAAGCAGATCATTGGTCTTGCCTAGATTCGTCAAAGAAGGCACCGACTGATGGCAATTCAGACACAGGTCGGACTTCTCAAACAGACTCGATTCCATCGACTGATGGGCAAGGTTTTGAACAAAATCCTTATAGGGTCCATACAGCGTCTTCCCTCCGATCTCATACTTCGGTTCCGGGGGATGCTTGGCGCGGTCCACCTGCTTGATCAGATGGCATTGGCTACAGGCGACGCCGTCCATGGAAGGATCGCCTGTTTTCGTTTGATCGATAAAGAGCTGCGCGTGCTCCGAGAACTCGCGCACATGCGGAGCATGACAGCGAAAGCACAGCGCCTTATCCTTTCCCATCGATGAATTCAAATAGGCATCAAGCGACGCGCGAAACGCCGGGGAATGGATGGACTTTGCCAGAGGCGAGGTTTCCCACTCTTCGTACACGCGTTCGTGACAACGCTTACATTTGCTGGAATGGGGAAAGGTTTTCTCAATCTGCGCCTGCCCAGCGATGTTCTGAGCGGACGCGGCTGTGAACACACCGCTTGATAGCAACACCACGCACATCGCGACGATACCACTGAGCCAGGCCGTTCGTATGATGAGCAAGGGTTTCACAGTTTCCATGATTCTATGAGAGCGATTGAACGCGATACGTCAAAAAATGCCGCTGGGTATATTCCTGAATGATCTTCTTCGCCTCCTCCCGCTCTGTGTCGGTCTCCAGCGTCGCAAGGTACTGTTCCAGCAGATGCGGTGCAGGCACAGGTATCAGCGAATAGGTCAGCACGGCCTCTATGGACGCTGCAGCTGTGCCGGCCGGAAGCGCCAACGAAAAGGGAACCTTCCTCGTGTTCCCACCCTTAATAAAAGGATCAGGAATTTGACCGCGAAGGATTTTGTCGTAGGGTAGCCCGAACTGCTTTGTGTCTTCCGCGACGGTCTTGCCCACCGCATCTTTCACCGTAACCGTCAGAAAGAACTGTTTCAAGACCGGATCGCCGTCGGGAAACGCGTGTGGGAGACTGCCGACCTTTACAATCCCGGTTCCTTCCACCTTCACACCAACCTGCTTCACCTCGATGTCGATTCGAGGCATCCACTCGGCCTGTAGATTTCGATTCTTGAGCATGGTCCCGGAAACGACGACACCACGAAACCAATGGCGTCCGATCGCTCTCGTCATGGCCCCGCGTCTCGACGTGGAGCTCCCCGTCGAAGGTTCCATATGGCAATCCTGGCACACCGTCCCCTCTAGAATTTCTCCAGGCAGATGCTT
>CABVRR010000005.1:28550-51749 GCA_902500705.1 uncultured Nitrospira sp. | reverse complement strand
GCTTGCGCGCCATCACCTGCGCCACGATCTTTTCGGCATGTTGGGGAAATACCGTGACGGAGGGCACATGGCAGGAGAGGCATCGCCCTTGTTCATCAGCGGTCGGATTCGTCTGTTTCCACAGACCCAACACCGTTCGAAAAACGGGCGACTCCAGCGATGTGCCGTGCAAAAGAGCCGCATCCACCCGGCCGAAGGTCTTCAAGTCCGGCGTCTGTTCTCTGACGCCTTTCCACTCTTCATAATGACGATCGTGACACTGCTTACACTCTTCCGAACGGATGAACACCTGTTCGATTTCGGCAATCCAATCGGACGATGGTCGCTCGGTCGGTGTTTGAGCAAGGGCCACAGCGCCATACAGGCTCATGAGGCACCCCGCCAACACCATTCCAACTAAGCCGATAAATCGTCGCCGTGCCTGTCTCGACACCACTGTGCTCCTAATCCCGTCGGCAGCCGACAAAGTGGAAATTGACGCCCCAGCTGACCGGATCGCCTGGATCCGCCGGTTCATACGTGCCGACCGTAAAATTGCATTCCTTCATGGATTTTTTGATGGCTCGTCCGAAATCCGCCATATTTCGGATCTCCTGTTTATCGATTTCCTTGATGACGGAACGAACCTTGATGCCCGCGTAGTCCGCGCGTGAATTCCCGATCACTTCGAACACCGCCACGCCTTGCGGTTTTTGGAGCTTGAGCTCCTTCTGAATGTCTTCATCGACGGCACCGACGACGATTCCGAATTCCTCACCGAGCCGGGCCGCCTCCTCCTCCGTCATAGCATCGATCTGCACCGCGCCTGCCGCAAACGTACTCCCGACAAACAACAGTCCACTCACCAGGCTACAAGCGTATCCCCAAGCTGTCCTGTTCATTCGTCTGATATTCGTACAAGCACCCCGTGAGATCTTGCAGAATTGGCTCAAAGGCCGTCCAGCAAATCCATAGCGACTCGAGAACAAAACTGGTGGATTACCCCAACACCCTGCTACAGCTTCGCAACAGGATCGATGCTGAGTTGAAACCACGGCGCCACAGCCTTCTGCCCGTTTCGCTCTTTGTTTTCTCCGTTCCACACGGCGAATGAAACGGTCTGCACACGGCCCGGAACGAGCGTGGCTTCATTCTCTTGTTCGTCACTTGCCAAGGGACGGCGCATCACGACATGCCAGACGCCGTCTTTCCAGAATGCCTGTCCCTGCACGCGCCCCTGCCGTTCCTTCGTGGTCAACGTGCTGAATCCGCCGCCGATCAAATCCTCGACGGAAGACACCCGTCTCGGAATGACCTCAAACGTGCGAACCCCGCCCTCTTTTTTCTCCGTCGCTCGAGCCGCCCGTCGATCGATATCACTCTGCCAATCCGCCTTCCAATGCCAGATATTGATATAGTGATCCAGCTGCCCCATGCAGAAAAAAGCCGGCGCATCACCGAGTGGAAAACCCAGCGCCACACCGTCCCGGAAAGTTCCGGGAGTCAACCGATCATTCTTCGTATTATCCTGCCACTCCAGCAGGAAGGCGATCTCGGTGCCGTTGTGCAGGGACCGCACCGTCAATGCCCGCACGGTCGGTTCCGGCCAGATCGGCCGCGTGATCACTTGTCCGCTCAAGGGGATCGCAATGGGAGAGACGTTGTTCCACGCCGTATCATCGGCGGTATTCGGCAGATCACCATGGATCACGTGCGACCTGATGGTGACCCCTTCGGAACTGACCAGGGGAATTCCGAATGCTCCAAGCACACTGGCGACGACGATCAGACCGCACAGTAATCCAAAGAGGCGAGCACGAGAATTATCGAGGAGAGTCATTCGCACGACACGGTACTCCGAGATGCAGTCGGATTCAGAATACCACAAACCCAGGACGAGACAAACGTGGAGACAGGGGTAAGGAGTGATGGCTACGAGAGTTTGAGGCGGCGGATTTTATTTTCTCCGCGTTCGCAGATGTAGAGGTGGCCTTGTGAACCCATCGTCAAACCGACCGGTGAATTCACCACCGCCTCGGTTCCGAGCAAGCCGTCGCCGTGTTTCAACATCCCTGACGATTCCTTCGCGACAAACCGCGCGGCGCCGCAGCCACCGATATTCTTATCTTCGTACCCGCTATCTCCGTTCCCCGCCACGGTGGTCACGACCCCGGTTTTCCCATCCACCTTCCGAACCCGGTGATTCATCGTATCGGAGATATACAGATTGTCGTCTTGATCAAGAATGACGGCTTCCGGAGCATGCAGCATGGCACGGACAGCCGGCTTCTCGTCGCCGTCATACCCATACCGACAGACACCGGCCACCGTGGAAATGATCCCCGTCCGCGAATCAATCTTTCGGATGCGATTGCTGCCCTTGTCGACCACGTACACGTCGCCCTGTGCATCGACCGCAAGGCCAACGATGTCATACAGTCGAGCATCCATCGCCGATCTTCCGTCGTCCAGATACATGGACATATCCAGCCCGTCGGAACAGACCGGCATGAGCCATCCCTGATCATCGCTGAAATCAATCCCGATCGCATCACCAGACAGCACCACCAAATTCCGAGCGACCAAGGGTTGCTCTCGCGCTTCATCCTCAGCCGTCCAGGTTCCGGCAATCGTCGTGACCATTCCGCTCTTAGGATCAAACCGCCTCACCTTGTGGGCTTGCGTATCCGCGATGAAGAGGACGTCCTCGCGGTCGAAGGCGATCGCTGCGGGCCAGGTCAGATTGACCTCCAGCGCAGGGCCGTCTCCATTAAACCCATGCTGACCGGTCCCGACCACCGTCGTGATGATGCCGGTCTCATGATCGATCTTTCGAATCCGGTTGCTCCCGGAATCACAGATATACAAATTGTTCTGAGAATCAAACGCGACGCCCAACGGCAGATAGAGTCCGGCTTCTCCGCAAACGCCCTCATCTCCGCTGTAGCAGGTCTCCCCGATCCCGGCAAAATTGTGGACGGTGCCTTCTTGGAGATTAACGCGCCGAACCCGGTCGGATCCCGATTCAGCAAAGTAGAGCCATTGCTCTGTTTTGTCGAGTGCGAGATGATGAGGAAGCGGGATTCCTGCTTTGACGGCGCGCTTGCCGTCACCCGTGCTTCGGGCCTTGCCGTTCCCGGCAAAGGTTTCAATATAACCGGCAGCCAAGTCGAGTTCGGTATCCATAAGTATGTGTTACGTACGCGACGCCGGTTGTGCGGCGGCTCCGGCAGGTTGATTCAATCCGGTACTCTGGGTAGGAGCGGCCGTCACCGCTTGAGGCGCCGTCGCCTGTTGCGCTGCCGCCTGAGCCTCGGCCTCGATTGCGTCCGCTTCATGGACGGACTTTTTGAATCCCTTGATCGCCTTGCCGAGCCCTTCACCCAACTGGGGCAACTTTCCGGCACCGAAGATGATCAACACGATCATGAGGATAAGAATCAGCTCGGTAAACCCTAGACTGCCAAACATAGTACACCTCTTCCTACAAGTGAATTAGGACTTCGGACCATCTTTGGGCTTCTTGGCAAACCGCTCCTTCAACCGTTTGCGGGCCTCTTCCGCCTGATCGAACATCTTGCACTTGTCGTACACGTTGATGAGGTTGTAATACGCGAGCGGTTCGTCCGGATTATGCTCGACCGCACTCTCCATGACCCTGACCGCCAAATCGGTTTTCTTATGACTCAGGGCGAGTTCCATCAACTTGAAGCTCGATTCCAAGTGTTTCGGATCCAGCTCCAACGTACGAAGGTAGCACTGAATTCCTACGTCGATCGTGTTGAAGTCGGACACTTGCGGATTATCCAACTCGACATAGACGCCGGCAAGATTGTACCAAGCAATCGGATCATCCGGGGTCATCTCGACCAACCGCTCATAATACCCCTTGGCTTCCATGTATTTCTTTTTATCCGCATAGAGACGCCCGAGGTTGAACAACGCCAGGACATCGTGGGGAAAGACGTCCAACGCATGTCGAAATTCAGCCTCAGCTTCATCGACCATATTCTTGGTCGCATAGATGGTGCCGAGGTTGGCATAATACATCGCCAAGGAGCGATTCATCTCGGCGCGCAGCCCTTCAGCCATTTCAATCGATTTCTTGACCTCGACCAATGCGTCGTCAAGCCGCCCTTTGCTGAAGTACAGTTCGCCAAGTCGGCAGCGAGCCTGGAAGTCATCCGGTTCACTCGCTAATAACTGCTCGAGACCTGCAATCTCTTCATCCGGCGGTAACGGGAGCTCCTCGGAATCAGTCACGGTCACGGTCTCAGTCTGAGTCGACATCGGTGCGGGTGTTTCCATAATCCTCACTCTAGGGCTTAGGCCTGCCCTGTCATCAGGCCTTCTGGGGCTTCGATCAACGAACGACCGCCGGCTGATACCGGTTCGGTCCCGGGAGCCTTCACCCGGTCAAGGGTGAGCAGCATCACTCCAAGAACGACCATCAACGTCAGATTCGAAAAGAGAAGGGCATAGCCGGCGATGAACATGAGACCGATTCCATAGCCGGCCAGCCGTCCGATCATCAGCAACTTGATCACGGTGTAGGACCAGCAAAGCAGCCCCGCCACATAGATCGCAAACGGAAGATAGAACGTGTAGCCCATCCCGAATTGAAAGATCCAGCCGATGCCTTGCGAGGCCTGCCGGAAGGCTGCCGCCGCTGTCGGATTATAGAGATCAAGAAGATAGTCGGCCACGAGGAGTGCGGAAAACACAATGGCAGTGGTCGACCAAAACCATATGGCCCGACTCCGCTGCCGTCGATTTTTCGTTCGCAACGAGAGGCTCTTGCTCTTGCCGTACGCCACAAATACCAAAAAGCTGGCCAACACCATCAAGGCCTCACCCATCCGATGGGATTCGTAGGCCAAGGGAGGCTGTGCGATCGTTCCTGCCACACTGTAGATCGTCGATATAATCTGATAATACAACCACCCTGACACACCCAAGTAATACGCACCGGCCATCGCACGTTGGGCTGGTTCACGATGTGTCATGAGATACTCGGATACAAACAATGTCAGCACCACGAGGGTCACACCGTTATAGATAATCGCGCCCACCATCCCGGGCTGCACGACCAGAAACAGGCCCGTCAACAACAGCAAGAGCATCGTGCCGACCAGCCCCAGCTTGAAGATCCGACTGGTTCCCGGCCCTCCCCAGCGATTGACCATAGTCAACGCGAGTGCCAAGAATAACAAGACGGCCACAATGTTGAGCAGCCACGTACCCACCTCGGTCAGGGCGATGAATGTGGGAGTGATCCACGGATGATCAGCCGCCATCTTGCTGAGATGCATCCCAAGACGAGAGACAAGACGATAGAGAACCAGCTCAAGAAAGGAGGTCAGAAGAACCAGTTTGACGGTATACTCGAACAACGGACCGAAGTCCGATACTTTTCCCGTCAGTCGCTCACCTATGGTTGTCGATAGATTCATGGCCGGGTTCGTACCAGACAACATTATAGCCGTCATAAAAAAGTAGGGTCAACGTGCGGCCAGCGGCGCCTGTCCGGCTCCCTCTTTCGTTCGTGAGATATAGAGGAGACCGTCCGCCATGGCATAGTTGAACGGAAGCTCGCACACCACTTCGCTGATCCGCCCATAGACATACTGATACAGTCGTTCCGCTTCTTCGGGCGTCATGCCTTCTTGCACTTCGTAGAAAAACCCAAGACTCAAGTCTTCCGCCGAGGGCCGCATGATTCGCCTGATCCCATAGCCCCCGGGATCACTCATAATCGGGGCTTCTTTTTCCAGATCGAACAAGCAGGGTTGGCACGAAAATCCGTAGGACTCGTGGAGTTTCTTGTTCTCAACGACAAAATTCATGGTTTCGAGGGCTTCTTCTTCTTTTTCCGTGGGAAACCCGACAATAATATAGCAATGGACCGCGATACCGAGATCCACGCAGTCATCCGAGACTCGCCGAACCCATTCTTGCTTGATCCCCTTTTTCATGAAATCCATGATGCGCTGGTTGAAGGACTCCAATCCGAAGACGATCTTCAAGCACCCGGCATTCCGCATAGACGTCAGCAGCTCACGCGAGAGATTTTTCTCAAACCGCATCTCGCATGTCCATTTCACATCGAGCTGCTTCTCGATCATCTGCTGACACAACCGTTTGGTCGGCGCCAGCGCAAAACATTCGTCGGTGAAAAAGAAATGCCGCGCGCCATAGCGCTGCTTCAGCCATTGCAGCTCTTCGACGGTACGGCTCGGGTCCTTCTGTCTGAAATTCTGGTGATCGAGAGTCAATGCGCAGAACGCACAATCTTTATAGTAACAGCCCCGTGAAAACTGGACTGGGAGCACCGGTTCTGGCGACAAATACCGGTCCAGCGGGAATCCGTCATAATTCGGTGCGGGGAGCTGGTTCACGTTTTCAGAATAAAACGGCTGATTGACCGTAATCTTGCCGTTCTGTCGATAAATCAGATTGGGAACCTTACTGTAGTCTTTCTTCCCGGCCAACTGATTCACCAATTCGAGCAACGCCGTCTCTCCCTCAAACACGACGATATCATCGGTCAATTCGAAGAGGCTCGGGCAGCGGCGAATATTATCCACGAGCCTGGTAAAGATACTGCCGCCGATCGTGACGTGAAGGTCCGGAGCAGCCTCCTTGATCAGTCGACAGAGCGTGAGGCCTGGGATGATCTGGGAGGTTGCTGTAATCGAGACCCCGATGAGATCGGGACGATCATGCACGATGGACGGAATAAACCTGTTTCGAAAGAGACTCAGGTACGGGTTCTGAGCTTCGTCGCGAACGACTTTCATGAGGTCTTTTGAGGAATAGATGGAATAGTTCCCAAACTGATTATCCACCACCGTCAGTCGCGTCGGAAAATATACGGAAGACACAACTTCCAGCCATTTATCGATCATAAACAGACTGGCTCGATAGGCATCAGGGTCGTAAAAGTCTTCGCTGCGCAACGTTTCCTTGGCTAGCTCGATTCGGTCAACCAGATAAGAAAAGCGATCGAGCGAGTCAGTCACTTTCGCGTAATGCTCTCGACTGCCGGCCCCGGTCTCCCCGGTCTGAGTCCGCTCAAGGTCGCGCTGTTTTCCGATCAACTGCTGATACACCTCACCGGCATAATCGCGGGTCAGCACCATATCCAGCAATTCGATCCCCAGATCACGCTGCGACACGTTGGAAATCCCTCCCTGGTGTAAGAATCCAGTCAGGGACGGCAAACTGAGATAGGGCTGTGAAGGATGCCAAGTCGGAGGGAAAAGTAACGAGACTTTCATGCGATACAGATCCTTTTACGATTGAAAATCAGCGAGTTCGAGACACCTCCTCTTATACCCTCCGCCTCTCGCCAAATGCAATTCTGCCTGGATCGAGAACCAGACGCCGGTGCTGAATCTTAAAAAGCAAAGGCCTCGAACCGCTCCCACATTACCGGGATCTCGATCCGAGGCCTCTACAGAATGATGCGGCTACTGCAATCGGCGTGAATGCCGCATAGAACCGTTATAGCTTCAGCGTGAACCAGGTCGACAGCGACTTCATGCCGTTCCGTTCGATGTTGGCACCATCCCACACTGCAAACGCGATCGGCACCGACATTCCCGCTTTGAACTGGACATCGTTCGCATCGCCGTTTTCCAGCGTTCGCTTCACGACAACCCGCCACGTCGGACCGGTGTAGCCTCCGCCCTTAATGGACCCCGACGGCTCCCACACCCCGTTTCCGATGACATCTTGATGCGCTTGCGTCGTGAGCGTGCTGAAGCCGTTCGCGCTCAAATCTTCGACGGAGCTCACACGAAGAGTCGGATCAGACATGATATTGCCGGACCAGATTCCGGAATTGAATGGCCCCAAGCTCCGACCGATGCGGTCCGGATAGGTGACGCCTCCTGCCGGCTCTTCAAAGTAATAGTCCCAAAAAATGCCGGGATACTGATCGTCGACATCCCAAATTCCTGCGCTGTCCTTACCGAGGTCCTTCTGCCACTCGGCATTCCACCGCCAGATATTGGTTGTCCCACCGGACTGCCCCATGCACTGAAACGGCGGAGCTCCGGCCGTATTCACCGGGAACATCACTGCAACCTGGTCGCGGAAGTCTTGTGGACCGATCGCCGTGTCATTCTTCGTTTGATCCACCCACTCCAACCGCAACCCAACTTCCTTGCCGTTGGTCATTGCCTTCACGAAGACCGACTTCACCGAGATATTCGGATGCATCGGTGTCGTGATCAGCTGGCCGCTCAACGGAACGACAACGCCTGGAACGCTTTCCCATACTGGGTTGGCGCCGTCCATGGGAATTGAGCCCTTTACTACCTTCGCCGGTATCGTCACCGGTTGACTGACGGCCAATGGCACTCGCCCCAACGTCAGCATGAGGCCGACAGTGAGGGCGGAGAAAAGAATAGCAAACACCAATTTCTTGTTGGTCGTCTGCGCTACCCTCATAGTGCTCCCCCCCTTCTCCTGAATGATTGTAAGGATTTCGTTCGCTCTCAAAACCGTTCTGAACTCTTAAGCTTCCTCACGCTGTTCCGGAAGGTCGCCCTTCCTCACTCTCTTTGTCTTTGTCTTTCACATCCATAAAGGACTGTGCCCCGACTTCGTTCAACAACATGGTCAATTCGTTCCCCTGATCCTGTGCGCCACACTCATAGGTTTGCCCCTCAGGAGAGCTGAACGTCGCCGGACGATAGTCGGTTTCCGTGTAGGGTTGGGGAGTGACGCCCAAGAAAACCGTCTCAAACTCCATCCACTCGGCAGTCATGTCGGCCACTAGCTTGAAGAGACCGGAGTCCGCCTTCTTGGTCAGCATACGACAAAACAACGGCACCCACCGGCCGATATGATTTTTGACGAATTTCTTTTGTGCGTCGATGACGATCTGCGTCTTCTCCGGCCCATCGTGGCAAAGCGCGTAGGATTCCTTGTAGGAGAGAAAGTGCATGAATTCGAACTCAACGCTGAGGTGATCGAGTCGCTCGTGGATATCTTTTGATAATTCGACCCCAAAAGCCTTGTAGAAGCCTGAGATATCGCCCATCACGTGGGATTGCGCAAACACGTGATCGTTGCCGAACAGCGTTTCATACGGAGGGCAATCCAGCGTAATCACGTTACTGAATACGCGGCGATGTTCCGACTGCAGATCGCTGAGCTGCCAGTTGACGCATTCGGAGGCAATCAAGCTCTCCACCTGGTTCAACAACTCTCTGATCAAGATGAGTCGTGCCTTGGCCTGGTCTCCGCCGTTGGCTCCCAGAGCGATTTCCAATGCATCAAGCGCGGTCCGGCCATCCTCGACAAACTCCCCGCACCGAAGATAGTCCAGAAACTCTTCGTCTTCTGGGTATAGGAGGCTCCAGGAAATGAGCAGATAGATTTTGCTGCGACTCAATGCACGTTCGACGGCAGGCGAATCTTTGATGGTCGAAAGGCCTGGCAGTGTGGCGGTTGCAGATGCAGACATCCCTTGCATCGACTGCTGACTCGTCATAACGATCGCCTCCAAACCACCTGGTTCACTCAACAACCTGACCCCCCAGGGCAGAGCAACGGGACCTCGTATGTATATGAAAAGGGCGGTACGAAGTCAAGGGTGAACTGGCTTGATCTCATGAATGGTACGTTTTCACCGAGCGGTAGGCCGGAAATTGCGTGATCATGTATCCATCGCCTCAAGTCGCCTTGACGGTATCACGCGGATTGCGACATGGTCGCTCACGGTTTTGCAGACCATTTCACACATGCCGCACCCGACACAGGCTTCCTTTACCACGGAAAGATGCAACGACGCAAAGTCCATCACCAGCGCATCCGTCGGGCACTTCGAGACACAGGCATGACAGCCTTGGCCGGCCGTGCAGAGTCGCTGCGAAACCGAGGCGATTCCCATTCGAACGTCGTTGATTCGTTCAACCGGTAGGAGCGCCTCTGTCGCGCAGGCCGCGATACACGGGACATCTTCGCATAAGAGACAGGGAGACTGATCGGCAAACAGAACAGGCGTGCCGTCGGCAGGATGTGCCTTGATTGCGCCCGGGGGACAGGCCGCAACACAATCGTTGCACTTCGTACAACGCGTGAGGAAGAGCTGTTCTTCCGTCGCTCCGGGAGGGCGCAACCAGTCGAGACGAGTCGGCGCAGCAGGCGGCTCCACCGGAAGACCATCCGCCTGTTTGACAAGCTCATGAGCGGCTCTGACAGTAGAAACGACCGAATCTTTCAGGAACGCTCGCCGACCATATGATGGGTTGGTGGCCATGAGATTCCTAAAAGGTAGCGGCTAGATCAAGGACAAGAGGTCTGATGGTATGCCCAGCCTAAACCGTACCTTCTCTACATCACCCCATCGGCACGTAGCTTGTAGACTTCTACACAGCGATCACAGGCTCCAAATTCCACATCCCATCCAGGATGGTTTTCGCGGATGAAGTCGAGCACATAGGGTTCCACTTTGGTCCCCATATCCTCAACCCACGAATAGGTGGGAAATCGACAGAGCGGGCACGGAAAGCCAGGCATGAGCATGACTTTGTTTTCCGTCTCCGGGACTTCCCCGCCTTCCACATCGACGGCCCGATCCATCACGCGAAGCGTGTCGGCGGCCATCTCAATCAGCTCCGAATGGGTGAAATAGGAGGTCTGCCAGAGCCCTTCAAACACCGACTTCAGTTGAGGCGGTGGAATTTTTCGATACCACGAGCGGAATTCCTTGAATCGATCCTCTTTGCTCAGCATCGATTCCTTACCCGCCGTGACCAGTCGACTATCCACGCTCAAGCTCCAGAGCACACGGTAACGCTGCAAGATGAGCGTTTCTTCGCCGGGGTTCTGCCCCAGCTTGGTGTCAGGGTCGTAGCCGAACTGCGGATCGATCATGTCGGCAATGTGCATCAGCTCGTGGCGACAATAGCGCGTCAGCGCAGGATCATAAAAACGGCGTGGAATCAGCTTGATCCCGACGCCCTTCAACCCCTTCTCCTCAAACTGCTTCGCCAGATCCTTTTCGACGGACCCCCATTTTCGTAGAATGTCGACGCCTTCCTGATCTTCTTTCAGCACGCCTTTGACCAGGACAATGCCCACCTTTTCCTTCAACAGCGGGTACTCGTTGAACGAGTCGCGGACGATATCGGAAAACCCCCAGATACCGAACAGGTATTGGTACAGCTTCTTGAACTCCCCTTCCCGATCTTCGAGTATGAATTTCTCGTAAATCGGGTCCGCATACTCATGAAACTCTTTGTAGTAGGTGGGATCCCCTTCCCGTTCCGTTTTTTCAACGAACGAATCGATGACTTCTTGAAGCAAAGCTGGTTGGAACCTGATTTCCATGAAAACCCCTCAGCGGCGTTGTTGGAGGGACCATAAAAAAGATATCGTCTATCAGGCAACCCATGGGTGACCTCGCCATGGGAGCCGGCTTGACTTGGCCGCGAGGCATCTCTTACGATCCGAACGACCGACCGGAATTATACTGGTCGGTCTGTTGACCAATCAAGGACTAGACGAACGGACCAAACGTCCGAGAGAAAGACACTGCACATGCCAGAACCGACGATGACGTCCGTGCCCTCCGGCACCTTCGCAAATACACTTGCATCACCGACACCTCCCATCGACTTTTTGAACCACTGGGAAGCCGATTGCCGAGAAGTAAAAACGTTTCGCGGCCATTCGCACGGAATTTGGGCGGTCGCATTTTCACCCGATGGATTGACGCTCGCCAGCGGCGGTGCCGAACGCCTCGTACGGATGTGGGATATCGAAACCGGTCGGCTCCTCCGTTCACTGCGCGGCCACACCCACGACATTCGTGCCGTGGTCTTCACGCCGGACGGACAGACCCTCGCCACCGGAAGCGAAGACCGCACCATCCGGTTGTGGAACGGTAAGACCGGCGAACCGACGAAGCTGCTGTTCACCCGGTACGATCATAATGTCTGCAGTCTCGCCCTTTCACCGGACGGTCTCATGCTGGCCCGTGGCAGCCATAATAAAGACATCAAGATTTGGGAAGTCACCACCGGAACCGAGTTGATGACCTTGCTCGGAAAGGATGAGTACGACCATCACTGGTCGGTCTGTGTGGCTTTCTCCCCGGATGGCATCCATCTCGCCAGCGGAACCGACATCGGAAAAATCAAAGTCTGGGAGGTGCTCCCGAGCGGCGAGGAAAAGGTGCTCCACGACGGTCATTGGCGGAAAAACCAGGAAGACTCCACTGAAACCCGAGGCTACTATGTGGAAGATGACGGCGGATTCCAAAAGCCGATGGACTATTGGATCGGCGCCATGACCTTTACCCCGGACGCGAAGCTGTTGATTACCGGCAGTCGAGATACGACCATCAAGCTCTTCGAGATGCCCACCGCTGTCGAAAAAAAGTCATTGACCGGCCATACCGGATGGGTCCGAAGCCTTGCCGTCTCCCCAGACGGGAAAGTCTTGGTCAGCGCGGGAGACGACCACACCATCAAATTTTGGAATCTTGCCACCGGGCGAAACTTTAGAACCCTGAAAGCCCACAGTGGAGCCGTTCGGGGATTAGCGTTCTCTCCAGACGGTAAACGCCTCGCCAGCGCTTCATGGGATCGCACCGTGAAGCTGTGGGAAGGGGGAGTTCCCTCCGTCGAATAGCAATCCCGTTCACACTTCAGTTCGGCTCGATTTCATAGACCAGCGTCACCGTGGCCTCGACTTTCAACTCTCCCGGTGAAACGGGCGCATCGCCTGCGCTTGCTTCCATCGCCATGCGAGCCATGTGAGGGGCGGCGGGCCTGACCACATGACCACCCTCAGTAACGGATAAGACCCGCACGAGCTTCACGCGTAGCACCTCGCTCAGCACTGCCGCTTTCTCACGAGCCTTGATCGTAGCCTGTTTCAATGCACTCAGCCGGACCGGCTGTTCGTCGCGCAATCCCCAATGCAATCCGTGAAAGCTATTCGCGCCGGCCTTCAAGACTTCTTCAATCACGATCCCGACTCGGTCGAGAGCACGGATTTCGACCGTCACCATATTACTGACGACGTATCCGATGATTTCCGGAGGAGCAGTCGACGCATCGCTGGGACGGCTAGGCAGTGGGCGATATTGGGGAGAGACCGTAAACGAAGAAGTCTGGATCCGCTCCTTTTCGATCTGTAAGTCTCGCAGCCGGTCTATGACTTTGTTCATGATCGTGCTGTTCCGCTTCTGCGCATCAATGAGCGATTTGGCGGGAGTCTCCAAGCCGAACGTCACGAAGGCCGTATCCGGCGCATGCGGGACCGTCCCGGTTTCGCTGACCCTGAGGGTTGCCGTCTCGATCTTCATCTCCTCATGGGCCGATGCCATAACCGGAATCCCTAAGAGCATCACCAAGCAGACAATCCACATACTAGCCCCCCTTCGTTCAGTAGAATAACCTATTGCCGTCCGAACCTCCCCCTATAGAGACGAGATATACGGGAGCATATCTTTCATCCGACAATGACGCAAGAAACACAGCCATATTGCTATGACTTGACCTGGCCGGCAACATGCGGCATCTTCTCTTCTAAAGACCAACAAGGCACGATCCGATGGCTATGACTTCGACCATGCTTCCGCTTGGAACCACCGCGCCGCCGTTCGCCCTGCACGACGTGGTGGATGGACGACGGTATTCTCTCGACTCGTTCGAAACCAAGACAGGGCTACTCGTCATGTTCATCTGCAGACACTGTCCCTACGTAGTACATGTCGAGCAGGAACTTGCCAGACTTGGACAAGACTATCGCGACGGGAACTTAGGCCTCATTGCCATCAGCAGCAACGACCCGATCAGCTATCCCGATGATGCGCCACCGAAACTCAGAGAAATGGCTCTTCGTCTGGGCTTAACCTTTCCATTCTGTCACGATGAGACACAGGAGATCGCAAAGGCCTATCGCGCCGCCTGTACCCCAGAATTCTATCTGTTTGATCGAGAACGTCGACTGGCCTACCATGGACAATTAGACGAGAGCCGACCCGGCAACAACAAGCCGGTCACCGGCCGCGATCTCCGCTCCGCTATCCAAACAGTGCTCGCCGGCAAGCCAGTCGATAGAAACCAACGCCCCAGTATCGGGTGCAGTATCAAGTGGGCACCTGGTAACGCTCCGCCTTACGCCTGACTGGCTGCAACTAGCTCCTCTGCCTCGTTCCCATACTCTCGAATCAACAGATCCTCAGCCATATCAATGAAAGGGACTGATCTCGCGCTTGAATCGAAAGATCTGTACCACTCAGCATGGCACTACAATCAGAACCCTCTGAGAGTGTTTGATATGAGTATTCTCTTCCCCACCTTCTGTGGATAACCTTGTGGGCAAGTCTCCTCATCCTGCTAAAAGCGCTGCGAATGGTGTGTTTATTCATCAAATCGCCTACTTTTTAGGCATCCGCTCCCTATCTCTAGACCCACAAGTAATAGTGCATCCTGTTGCCTGTTCACTATATTCCTGCATATTCCTAGAAAAACCCATGAGCACTGCGCGAACATCAACCTCAAAACGCTGTCAATTGCCACTATTCGGATCGCTATCCACAGGCTCAAGAATTTTCTGTGGATGACGGATCTCCTTTCAGACATCGGCATTTTATATCTGTCAAGAGTGTGGAACGGAAAAGAGGGCTCCATTACCATGCGAAAAAGAGCCTAGGGTCAGATTCAGTTGGCTAGAGCCGAACGGTTAGCGACAGGCAAGATCGACCACAACTCGCGGACAAGGCGCAACGGCCTCGAAGGGACGGACTACCAGGCATACGATTCCGGTGCCGATCCACCGGGACCAGGGAAAAGCTCGTCCAGTTGCGTGAGGGTGCTATTGCTCAAGGAAAGACTCAACGCCCCCATAGCCCCCTCCAACTGTTCCATCGTGCGAGGGCCGATAATAGGGGACGTCACTGCCCGCTGGTGCAGTAACCAGGCTAACGCGACGTTTGCCGGACTTTCACCGATCTGCGCACACAGCGCCTCATAGGCTTCCAATTTGGGACGGGATTTGCTGACCTCTTGCTGCAAGTCCGCGTCTGCACGGCGGCCGGTTCCGTCTGACCGCAAGACACCGGCCAACAATCCCCGTCCCAGCGGACTCCACGGAATCAGACCGATGCCATAGGCCTCACAGGCAGGAATGACTTCCAATTCAACCATACGCTCATTGAGATTATACAGACTCTGCTCTGACACCAACCCCATGAAGTGACGACCGCGCGCAGCTTCCTGAGCCTGGGCTACGTGCCATCCGGCAAAATTGCTGCTGCCCACATACACTACTTTCCCTTCCCTAACCAGCTGCTCCATCGCCTGCCAGATTTCTTCCCACGGCGTTTCTCGATCAACATGATGCATTTGATACACATCAATCCAGTCCGTCCGCAACCGCCGGAGGCTCTCTTCGCAGGCTCGCTTGATGTGGACGGCTGAGAGGCGCGATTGATTCGGCCATTCGCCCATGCGACCGTACACCTTCGTCGCCAAAACCACCTTATCCCGACGACCTCCTCCCTGTGCGAACCAACGGCCGAGAATCTGCTCCGTCCAGCCCTCACCGAGCTTCCAGCCGTACACATTCGCCGTATCAAAGAAATTGATGCCGAGCTCTAAGGCCCGATCCATCAGGGCAAAACTGTCCGGCTCGCTCGTCTGCGGCCCAAAATTCATCGTTCCCAGACAGAGCCGACTGACTTTCACCCCAGACCGACCAAGATGTGTGTAGTGCATAGGTTCACGGCGTTCCCTGAGAAAGTTCCCCTCGTGCGGACGATCGCAAAGAAATGGAGCAGACTCGGACCGACGAAATGCCTCTCTCGCAGCTAATACCCGCGTCCTGTACTTCCACCACGCCCCATTCGATCCAAGGGAAGCGCGTCGTACCGTTGCTTGAGGTCCGGATGCGCCTCAAGATAGCGCTTGACCGCCGCATCATCTCCAAAAATCTCTGGACTGCGCTTGCGGTACTCGTCAAGCGTCAGATCCTGCTTCGCCAGAAGAGTCGTCAGCTTTGCGTTGATATCATCACGCATCGCATTCATTTGTTCGGGAGACGGCCGCTGGCCCTCTCCATACCCGGTTCCACCTTTGAAATAGTTCGTCATCATCTCACCGATCTCAATACGCGCGTTGACAAACTTTCCCACCTCTGCGGGCTCGGCAGCATACCCGACGCCCACGAAAAGTACGATTCCTAATAAGGTTGTGCTCACTCGATGCCAATGTGTCATGGTTTAGAGTCCTCCTTACAACGAAAAATTACATCAGAGCCCACGTTGCTTCGACGAATCCCACGTCGGCAACGGTTCCGACTTCACTCGGTTTAGAAACGATACCCCTCACCCCTCCTCGCTGTCGCTATGCGCCGAGGGAATCCCATACCGTTTGCACTTTTCCCACAGAGCCTTTCGTGACAATCCTAAGATTCTCGATGCGGTCGTACGGCTTCCCTCGACACGTTCCAAAATGGAAACAATATAGTCCTTCTCAAACCCCTCCCGTGCAGCGGCCAGTGAGGTGAGAGAAACATCTCTCTTCTTCTTCCCCCCGGTCAACCCTTCACTACAAAAACCGCACGATTCCTGCGGGGTGCCTCCCAGGTAAGGGCAGGACTGTAATCCACAGAGATCTGCCGGTTGAACGGCGGTTCGATCTCGCCCAAGGGCCACCGCCCGCTCCACCATGTTTTCCAACTCTCGCACATTCCCAGGATATGAGTAGCGAAGCAATAACTCGCGCGCCTGTTGGGAAAATCCGCGTAGTTCCTTGTTGAGTTTTTTTGAGCACGTTTCAAGGACGTGCTCGGCGATCACCCACACATCTTCCTGCCGTTGCCTGAGCGGTGGCACGAGGATCGGCACGACATTGAGCCGATAAAAAAGATCTTCACGGAACCGGCCTTGCGCCACTTCTTTACGCAAGTCTTTCTGTGTGGCGCATACGAGCCGAACATCCGTTTCAATCGGCTGATTGCTCCCGACACGTTCGAACGTGCGCTCCTGCAGGACACGCAAAAGCTTCACCTGCACCACCGGCGAGATTTCTCCGATTTCGTCGAGGAACAAGGTCCCTCGGTTCGCCATTTCGAATCGCCCCCGGCGCTGGCGCAACGCCCCCGTAAATGCGCCTTTTTCATGGCCGAAGAGCTCCGCTTCCAGCAGCGTCTCCGGCAAGGCGGCGCAGCTGACTTTGATCAACGGATATCCTTTGCGCGAGCTGTTCTGGTGCAACGCATTGGCGACCAGTTCCTTGCCTGTGCCGCTCTCGCCGACGATCAGGACGGTGGAATCGGTCTCAGCCACAAGCTTGATTTTGTCCAGCACGGCGCGCATTTGGCTGTTCGCCCCTAAAATGCCGTTGAAGCAAAACTTGTCCTCGAGCTGATGCTTGAGATCCTGATTCTCCCGACGAAGCGCAATCATTCCGGCGACCCGCTCGACGATCAGCAACAATTCATCCATCTGAAAGGGTTTCGTGATGTAGTCGAACGCCCCCAATTTCATGGCCTCAACCGCCGTTTCGACTGATCCATGGGCCGTAATCACCAACACCTCGATCTGAGGATCCTTGCCTTTGGCCGTCTGGAGTACCGTCAGTCCATCCGCTCCCGGCAATCGGAGATCGGTGATCACCACATCAAACGTCTTCTCTCGAATCGCTTCGATGCCTTCCGTGCCGGTAGGAGCTGCCTGAACATGGCACCCAACAGCCTCCAACGCATCAGACATGGATAGACGCATCAAGGGTTCGTCGTCGACCAGGAGCACAGACAATCCGTTCATGCGTCCCTCTCCACCAAGGAACGTTCACGTGACACGGGCAGGCACAGGGTAAACGTTGTCCCTTTCCCCACTTCGCTTTCGACCAAAATTTTCCCGCCATGCCGCTCCATAATCCCAAGATTGACCGAGAGGCCAAGCCCTGTGCCTTCCCCTTCTCCTTTGGTCGTAAAGAACGGATCAAAGACTCTGGGAAGAACGGATGGAGGAATGCCGGCTCCTGTATCTTGCACGTCGACCCGACAGATACCCTCGGCCACGGAAGTTCTGATCGTCAATGTTCCGCCGGATTTCATCGCTTGCACGGCATTCAAGATCAAATTCATCAAGACCTGTTCGATCATATGCCGATCAACCATCACACTGGGTAAGTCTTGGCCTGGGACTGTTTCCAAGCTGATCCGATTGGGGGCAAACAGATGGGTGGTCAGTCCCAAGACTTGATCGACGATGCGATTGATATCGGACGGGCTGAAAGCCGGTTCATGCTGCTGTGAAAAGTCGAGCAGCTGCCGAACGATTTTTTGAACGCGTCGGACACCATGTTCCATGGAGGCCCAATATTCCTCTTGACGTGCCAGGGAGAGCGTTCCTTTGCGAAGGTTGTAGAGACAATTGAGGATTCCTCCGAGAGGATTATTGATTTCGTGGGCGACCCCCGCCGCCAGTTTTCCGATGGAGGCCAGTTTTTCCGCATTCCGAATCTGGCGTTCCAACTTCTTGGTCTCCGTCATGTCGCGCGCGATGCCGAGCACGCCAAGGATTTCCCCGTCGACGCCTTGTAGGGGCGAGACACTGACCATCACGGTACGCACTTCGCCCAGCCGAGTCACGACTTCCACCTCATACACCTGTTTGGCACCGATATCCAACGTACTCTTGAGACGTCGCCCCCGATGACGCCGGGACAGGAGCGAGAGATAGGGTCGCCCGATCAAATCATCTTTGCGGTATCCCCAAGCATTGACCTTACTGTTGACATAGGTGAACTGTTGATCCAGATCAAGCGTATAGATGACATCGTTGGCATTTTCGAGCAAGTTCTCCAGGTACTGCTTGGTTTCTTCGATTTCTCTGGTACGCTCCCGGACCTTCAGCTCGAGATCTTCACGGTAGGAGTGCAGTTGGCGTTCCAGTTTTTTTCGATCGGTAATATCACGAAGCTGCACCAGCACCAGCAACGGATCGGTCCCCGCTACGCGAATCAAATCCATTTCCACGGGAATCTCATACTGATCGGCGTGATGCACGGTCATTTCCTGCGTGGCAACCTGCCGTTGCTCGGCACTCACATCGTCCAACCAACCCGTAAAGGCCCTGTGATGTGTCTCCGGTACGATATTCAGAAAAGGTTTTCCAACGATCTCCGCCGCCGCATAACCGAGTACCCGCTCTTCCCGTTCGTTGACAGCCACGACATCCCCCGCCGCACTCACCATCAAGACGGAATCGGCCACGAAATCGAATAAGGCCTTGTAGCGGGCTTGCGAGACCGTCAACTGCCGTGTCCGCTCCGACACCGCCTCCTCCAATCCCACGGTGTACCGCTGCAGCTCCTGCTCCAGCCGACGCCGTTCCGTCACATCTCGGACGAAGACACGCGAGTGAATCAATCCGCCTCGCTCGTGATCGAACAGCGCCGTCCCGTGCATCTCGACATCGATCGACCGGCCGCCTTTGGCCAACAACACGGTTTCTACCGCGCTTTGTCCGTGTGACATGAGCCGTTCGAGAAAGTGCAACACCTGCGACTCCTGCCCGCTCCGGACAAAATCCCACAGTTGCATGCTCAACATCTCGTCGAGCGTATAGCCCAACTTATTGAGGCCGGTCCTATTGACATGTACCAGTCGTCCACCTCGATCAAGCTGGCAGATCGTTTCCGGCGCATGCTCGATCAGATCGCGATATTTCTCCTCCACCCGCCGAACCTCGGCCATTCGCTGCTCAATCTGCCCGAATGAACGTTGCAGATTGCTCGCCATCTGATTGAAGGCCTGCGCCAACCCTTGGATCTCATCCCCGGTCGTGAGCTCCACTCGTTGCTCCAATCGACCACTCCCGATCTGCTGCACACCGTCATGCAGCACTTGAATTGGCCGAGCGATTCGGCGGGCCACGATCATTCCGATTCCCGACAACAGGACCAACACCATCAGGCCGAAAATCAACACTTTCGCCATCAGCTCGCCGAGCGGAGCAAAGATCTCCGACGGATCTTGTCGCGCTATCGTCACCCACCGCTTTCCACCGAGGCTGCCTGGTGCCAGCTGATCGCCAAACCGAACCGGCGCAAACCCGATCAAGGCATCCGTACTCCCATGCGAATCATCGGTGGCCATCGCCCACCCTGGTTTCGATGCTCCCAGAATCTTGATCAATTCGGTATCAATCGAGTGGGCCTCCGGCCCAAGGACGGGGCACATCACGACACTGCCGTCTGAGGCGAACAGCATGGCATGGCCGGTCGCACCGAACGACCCGTCGGCAATAGACTGAAACAGCGTGTCCCGCCGGAGCAGAATCGTGACGACTCCGATCACAGTCCGACGTTGATCGTCCAGAATCGGTGCGGCTACGACCACGACATGTGTTCCAAACCCCGGGTCAAACGCAATGTCACTCACATACGGCTGCTGACCGCCTCCGTTGATCACGGCCTGCCACCATGCGGTCTTGGCATAGGCATACTCCACTTGTGGGATCGAACTGACGACCAACGCTCCCTGCCCGTCCGTGACTAAAATGCCGACGTAGTCTGACTTTCGAATCTCGTGCCATCGGATCAAGTAGTTCGTCACGATTCGATTGATAAAGAGTGGAAATTCACTTTGCTTATCGCGCTGCCTCCACCGTTGTTGCCACTCCTTGATGATCTTCGCAATGCTCTGTGCGTCTTTACCCTCGTACGTGCGGTTGGCCTCAGAGACGGCGGTGCGAAGAAAGGGGGCGGTCGCAAGCTGTTGGGCTTCGTTCATACTGCGCGTAATCTGTATTTCGATCCGACGAGCGGCTTCGACGGCCACTTCTTTGAAGCTCGCCCCCGTCGACTCTCGCAAAGCCCGTCGTTCTTCAATATAGATGAGGACCAACAGCAGGGTAAGCGGAAGGAGACCGACCATCACGATGGCTGCGATGATCTTCTGCTGGAGACTGTACGACCGGCTCCAGAAGGTCATGACTACACCACACAGACGAGAGAACGGTGTTGCTTTCCAAAAAGCGCACGCATTGCCACCCGGTGGTGGAGGCAGACACTCCGGGTTCCGCGCACCACCGACGGCACGAAACAGACGAGTGACACCCTATTCCACCATTCGCTCAGCTGCGTTTCAAGAGTCGGCCCGACGATCCAGGCCACAAGAGCAGAAGCGGGCTGGCAACGAATACCGATGAATAGGTCCCGAAAATGACGCCCCAGAGCAACGCAAGTGAGAAGTCGTGCAGCACTTCTCCTCCGACCATGGTTAATGGGATCAGAACGATGACAACCGTTAAGCTGGTGACGATCGTACGACTTAACACCTGATTCACGGCGGTGTTGATCGTCGCCTCCTCGTTTTCTCGGCGCCGTGATTTCAGATTTTCCCTGATCCGATCGAACACGACGACCGTGTCGGTCAACGAATACCCGGCCAGCGTCAGGAGCGCCGTCACGATCAACAGCGTGATTTCCTTGTCTAAAATATAAAACGCCCCGACCACGGCCAAGACGTCGTGAAACGTGGCCAACGCAGCGGCGACGCCGAACCGAAGTTCAAACCGCGCAGCGATGTACAAGATGATACCCACAAATGAGATGACGATCGCCACCAACGCATCTTCCTGCAGTTTCTTTCCGATGGTCGGTCCGATCTCAGTCGTTGAGTCGACCACGAATTTGTTGGTGGGAAACTCTTTTGCGAAGATGGCGACCACACGCTCCGCGACTTTCTCTTCGATCGTCGTGGACGTCTTGACCCGAATCAGAAGCTTGTTGTCTTGCCCGAATTCCTGCAACTCCGCAGCACCCAGGCTGTTGGTCTCCAGCGCTTTACGAGCCTCATCAATCCGAATCGGCTGTTCGAACTTCAGCTGAACAGCCGTCCCCCCGGAAAAGTCAATGCCCAAGTTGGCGGCGCCCCGCGCAATCTGAACCAGTGCGATGAGTCCGAGCAAGACCATCACACCGGAAAAGAGAAACGCAAAATTACGTTTTCCCATGAAATCAATGTTGGTCTTCCCGAGAATCTCTAACATGCGCGCTCCCTTTTGATCATCCTGATCCACATCCTGAAGGCTGATCGCTGACGGCTTCATGGTTAAATACTCAATGCATCGACTTTTTGCCGATGATAGAGCAGATCAAAAATCACTTTCGTTCCGACCAACGCCGTGAAGAGGTTGATGGCAATCCCCAAGCACAACGTCACGGCAAACCCCTTGATCGGTCCGGTTCCAAAGAGAAACAAGGCGACTCCTGTAATCAGCGTCGTCACGTGTGAGTCGATAATCGTCAATAAGGCCTTGTCGTACCCCACATCGATAGCAGATCGCGGTGCCTTTCCACCACGTAGTTCCTCACGAATTCGCTCAAAAATCAAAACGTTCGAATCGACACCCATACCGATTGTCAGCACGATGCCGGCGATGCCCGGCAGGGTCAACGTGGCGGTTACGGCAGACAACGCACCCATCAGACAGACGAGGTTCAACACCAATGCAAAGTCCGCGATCATCCCGGATAGGCGGTAATACACAATCATGAAAATCACCACCATCGCCCCGGCGATGAGGGTGGCCCTGACCCCCTTATCGATGGAATCTTGGCCAAGGGATGGGCCCACGGTCAGATCCTGTACGATCTTCAACGGAGCAGGCAACGCACCGGCTCGCAGGACAATGGCGAGATCATTCGCCTCCTGCATCGAAAAATGTCCCGTAATCTGCGCACGGCCACCCGAAATTCGATCTTGAATGACCGGTGCCGAGTGGATGATGCTATCGAGGACAACCGCCATCCGTTTTTTGACGTTTTCGCCTGTAATCCGTTCAAATTCTTGTCCGCCCTTGGAGTCAAAGGTGATCGAGACATAGGGTTCATTGAATTGATCGATGGACACCATCGCATCGCTCAGCACATCACCGGTCAGCATGACGCGCTTTTTGACGACATAGGGAATGCGAAACTCGACGCCCGTGTCTTTGTCGATCATTCGCTCGAATAAAATCTGGTCACTCTCCGGAATTTTACCGGCGAACTGCTGGAGCACTTCGGCTTCTTTGTCTTTCGGAACACGCGCGGGCAAATCAAGGTGGGCGTCTTCATCCAACATTTTGAATTCGAGCAGCGCCGTCTCCTTGATCAAGTCCTTGGCCCGTTTGGGATCCTTGACGCCGGGTAACTGCACGACGATTTGCTTCAACCCCTGGCGCTGAACGATCGG
>CABVRR010000005.1:0-28450 GCA_902500705.1 uncultured Nitrospira sp. | reverse complement strand
TGCAGCGCGGTGATAGAACGGTCGACTGCGATCTCCACGGCACGGTCCTCGTCGACCTCCAGAACCATATGAATGCCGCCCTGCAAATCCAACCCCAATGTAATACCCTTATTCGGAAGAACACTTTTCATCCAGCCAGGCAAGGCTTGATACACCGGTGGATAAGACGGAAGAAAGGACAGCACCGATAGCACGATGATCAACGTCAATAACCAGAGCCGCCCGCTTACCTTTTTCATGTCGTCCTGACCCCTTTATCCCGTTAAACTACGCGTCTTTGTCCTTGTCTTCCTCTTCACCACGCACCCGTGCGACATTCTCACGTTGCATTTTGATCTTGAGGTTATCGGCAATCTGCACGGTCACCGTCTCTTTTCCCATGTTCGTGATGGTGCCCCAAATACCCGACGTCGTGATCACTTTGTCGCCCTTCTTCAACGCATTCAACAGCGTCTGCTGTTGTTTTTGCTTTTTCTGTTGAGGTCGGATCAGAAGAAAATAAAAAATGACAAAGATCAAGAGAAACGGGACCAATGAGAGAAACCCTCCGGCCCCGCTGCTGGCAGGCGAACCTCCGCCGCCGGTCCCTTCCGCCCATGCAATCGATTCCATCAACATCGAGTCAATCCCCTTCTTCTATGGATGACCGTTCCCGTGCAACGCGTCGTGTGCTACGACTCACTCCGCTGAACCAGCCATCACCGCTTGTCGGTTGTGGTTACGATAAAAGGCTTCCCGAAACTCAGGAAATGTTCCTTCTACCAAGGCTTCTCGCATTCGGCGCATCAAGTCTGAAAAGTACCAAAGATTGTGAATCGTGTTGAGTCGTGCTCCCAGCATTTCCTTGACCATAAACAAATGGTGCAAATAGGCGCGTGAATATCGACGGCAGACCGGGCAGGCACAATCAGGATCGATCGGTCGTTTATCCTCCGCATACTGCGCCTGTTTGATGACGACTCGCCCCCATGACGTAAACAAAGAGCCTGTCCTGCCATGGCGCGAGGGGACGACGCAATCGAAGAGATCGATACCTCGAGCCACCCCTTCAATCAGATCTTCCGGATGCCCGACTCCCATGAGATACCGCGGCTTGTGCCCCGGCAACTCCGGAACCGTCACATCGAGCATCGCGTACATGTCGGGTTTCCCTTCTCCGACCGAGAGTCCACCGATCGCATAGCCATCGAACCCCAACTGTACCAATTCTCTCGCCGACTCGACGCGCAAGTCCGCTTCCAATCCACCCTGCACGATACCGAACAGCGCCTGATCCGTCCGTCGTCGGCTTGCTTGGCAACGCTCCGCCCACAGCTTGGTTCGGCGCACACTTTCTCGGATGACCTCTCGGCCCGCAGGCAACGCCACACACTGATCAAGCACCATGACGATATCGGCACCCAACGCCTCTTCGATTTCTATTGCTTTCTCCGGTGTGATGCAATGGGTCGAGCCGTCGATGTGCGATTGAAACCTCACGCCCTCATCGGTGATCTCACACAGCTTCGCTAAGCTGAAAATCTGAAACCCGCCGCTGTCGGTGAGAATCGCGCCCGACCAACCGGTGAAGGCATGAAGCCCTCCCATCTCAGCCACGATCTGATGCCCAGGACGCAGGTATAGGTGATAGGCATTATTGAGGATGAGTCCGAACCCCAGACTTTGCAGGTCTTCCGGTTGGAGTCCCTTGACCGGGCCCAACGAGCCGACCGGCATGAACGCTGGCGTGTTGATCTCTCCATGCGCGGTCTCAAGCAGGCCGATGCGGCCTTTGGAGTGACGGTCGGATTGTTGAACTTGGTACTGCATTATCTTCGTTGCGATCTGATCTGCTACATATGCTCAGGGGCTGAGATGGCGAGCACATCAAGCCCATTCCTGAGGACTTGCTGGACCGCTCCCATGAGGACAAGTCTCGCCGCAGTCCGCTCAGGCGTAAGACCCTCGGCAGATATCGACTCTTCAGGTTCTTGATCGGTGGCGGGAGGCAAAATACGATGCTTGTTATAAAACGTATGCAGCAACGCCGCCAATTGCTGTAGGTAATACGTCACCCGGTGCGGCTCAAAGGCCAGGGCACTGGACTGAATGAGTTCAGGATACGACGACAGTTTCTTGATCAACCCCAATTCATCGGAATCCGTCAGCACCGTAAGATCCGTCCCCGCTGCAGAGGGGCGGGCAATCCCTCGAGCAGACGCCACTCGCCACAGGCTGCAAATTCGTGCGTGGGCGTATTGCACGTAGTACACCGGATTGTCAGCGGACCGTTGCTTCGCCAACTCCAAATCGAACTCCAGATGAGTCCTGGAGTCGCGCATCAAGAAATAGAACTTCGCGGCGTCGGCTCCGACCTCATCGATGACTTCCCGCATCGTAATGAATTCTCCGGTCCGCTTGGACATCTTCACTTCGACTCCGTCCCGCAACAGCTTCACCAACTGAACCAGCACGACCTGCAGGCGATCTTTTGGATGCCCATAGGCCTGCATGACGGCTTGCATGCGCGGAATATACCCATGGTGGTCGGCACCGAAGACATCGATCAGGAGATCGTAGCCACGCCCCAGCTTGTCGTAGTGGTAGGCAATATCGGAGGCCAAGTACGTATACTCACCGTCCTGTTTTTTGACGACACGGTCTTTTTCGTCTCCGTATAGGGACGCCCGAAACCACCACGCACCGTCCTCTTGAAACAGAAGGTCTCGAGTTTTCAGCTCATCCAGTGCTCGTTCGACGGCTTTGGTCTCAAGAAGAGAGGCCTCGCTGAACCAAGATTGGATCTCAATGCCAAATGACTGAAGATCATCACGGATGAGGCCTAACAGCCTCTCATAGGCAAGCGCTCGGCAGCGAGTCTCAAGTTCGACAGGTGTCAGTTCACTTGCGACACGATCGAGCTCCTCCTTGAGCTGTTGTGCCACCGTGGTGATGTACGAACCATGATAGCCGTCCTCAGGAAACTCGACGGTCCGCCCTGACAACTCTTGGTATCGAGCATAAACGGACGCGCCCAACAATTTCATCTGCCGTCCCGCGTCGTTGACATAGTACTCACCCACGGCATCATATCCGACCGCATCGAGTAACCTGACAACCGCCTGCCCGACTGCGGCCCCCCTGCCATGACCGACATGCAAGGGACCGGTCGGATTAGCGCTTACATATTCAATCAACACGCGTTGTCCGGTTCCGATCGCTGTCCGACCATACCGAACCCCTTGTGACTCAATTTCACGGAGCACTTCCTGCCAAAGAGCCGGTTTCACCGTAAGATTCAAAAAGCCTGGACGGACGATTTCAACACGGTCAAACAGTTGTTCCCTCTGAGAAAGGTTTTCGACGATGATTTTGGCGATATCATGTGGCGCCTTGTGTTCGGAGGAGGCCAAGGACATCGCCACCGTGGACGCGAGGTCTCCCCACTCCGGGCGTTTGGGCGCGTCAAGACTCAGCGCAGGCCACGCCGCCGTCTTTAACTGGCCCTTTTCCCTCGCATCATTGAGGGCTCCAAGTAGGGCTGTCGTTACTCTTTCTTGCACGAGTCCTTGGGACACTACGATTCCTCTAAATCCTTATCAGAGAAAGAAAATAAACATGGCACTCTATCATTACGGAGCAGGTAGAGACAAGGCGGTTCACGTGGAATTACGAGGGCTTGCGATCCTCATTCCTCTCTTGCGCAAGCCTCCGACGCTATTAGGATTTCTTCAATCGGAACTTGAAGACAGGGTTTCTCCCGACATGTCTTCACTGCTTCCCAAGTATCACAGGCACAGGCCCCCCCTCGCAAGACCGTCACATGGCTGCCTTGAGGTGCCCACCGATGATGGTCTGTAGGACCGAATACGGCAATAGTCCGTATCTCCAACAATGCAGACAAATGGGTTACACCCGAATCATGACCGATATAGAGCGTGACCTGCGCCAAGACTCCTGCAAGCTGCGAAAGACTAAGACCTCTGAGTACAAGAGGCGGTTGACTCATAACGCGTACTACCTGTTCTACTGCATCCTGATCAGCCGGCCCTTCCAAGACGAATGGCTTTATACCCGCTTGTTGGAACCGTTCTATCAGCGAGGCCATTTGTCTAGGCTCAAGGCACTTGTGAGTGCTTCCACTTCCCGGATGCACAAGAACCAGAGGTTGATCACGAGAGATCCTCATAGCGTCAAGGATGTCTCGACCTTGCTCCAGGAGATGCGAGGGAACCCGTACCGTTCCCTCCAACGGAGTCTCTCCTTCCGTTTCGCCGAGAACTTCAAGGAGTCGATCACACTGGTGTCTCGCATGTAATCTAGGAGAAAATGGCGACTGAATGTGCACCCTCGCTACACCCATGTCCTGAAAGAAGACAGCAAGAGCACCATCTTTGTCTTCCAACCAGGCCACAGCCAGATCGCATCGGCCTAACCATGATTGCAACTCGCTAGAAATAAACCTCCGGCCTGAAAAAATCCCTGCCGCTGCCGGTTCTTCCAGAGACAGCCAGCCATCTATCACTCGACACTCCGACAGAAACCGGCAGACCTCCGGCCTCGCGATTAGAACGACCGCATGTCCAGGAAAGCGCCGACGCAGCTGTCTTATCGCGGGGACAGCCAGTAATACATCCCCAAGAGAACCTGGATGGACAATAACGATCGTGCGTTTCACTGATTTCTATGACACGTCCACATCAGATACCGAGGAAATCATCTTTCAGCGCTCGAGCCGCTTGAAGATCTGATGGCGTATTGACGTTAAGGAAGGACCGTCCCGTCGGATCAATTTTCACAAGATCAGTTTCTTCAACCAATCGCACATGCAGTGAGGCATGTGCAAACATTTGCTGAATCTTCATGTTCCCGGCGTGCAGCATCTCTTCAATAACGGGAAGACAGTGGCGGCTATAGACAGCATGGGTAGGCTGGAAACGTGTGCTCCATTGGCCGATGATGATATCTGCCTCGTCCTTCAGACTGCTCATGTACCGGATGACGTTAGCGTTGAGAAAAGGCATGTCACAGGCAGCCAGAAAGATATGTTGCGTCGTCGCCTGCTTGAGTCCCGTGTAGAGCCCCCCAAGGCTGCCCCCGTTTGGAATAAGATCACAGCTGATCGGCACCTCCACTTCGAGCGCTGGACTGTCCTGGGCTATCACGACACGCACTTCCTGAAAAATCTCCCGAAGAACAGATAGACTCCGCTCAAACAATGATTGCTCTCCGACACAGAGAAATCGTTTGTCCTCTCCCATCCGTTTGCTTTTTCCACCAGCGAGGAGAACTCCGGTCACTTCCGCAATCATTCAGATTTATTCCATCCTGAAAAAAAAGAGGGGGTGGGTTCCCCCCCACCCCCTCTTCACTTCATACTGCGCTGAAGCGCCTCTTTAGGAAAGCCTACAGAGTCTTACCTTTTTTCCTGTTGGCACGACGAGTCAGAACCCATCCCTCCAACAGCACGACACCGACGGCAATTACTACCGGATAGATATACGTTTCTTGAGGGACCGGCGGATTCATGAATGTGTAGAAGAAGGCAGAAACAGCCATCTTCCGTCCTGCATCGCCATTATGCCCATCCCATGCGAAGAACACAGTTGGAATATATTGACCAACCTCGAAGAAGGTATCTTCATCGTAATCCTGGTCTTTCTTGTTTCCAACTGGTCGCTGAATCATGACGTACCAGCGGCCGTTCTTCCACTCACTCTTCAAGAGCTTCATGCTCTCTTCATAATTGTCACGCTCTTCAAAATCTTTATCCCATCCCGTACCCTTGAAGGCGCGAAGCGAGCCGTCTGCTTCCCACTTGACAATATCAACAGGGAATTGCTCATTCGATCCAAACAAGTACCGAGGCTTGATAGGGGCAGGGAGCTCTTTCCACTTGACGGCAGTCTCAATGCCGATTGCGTCGTTGTACACATCGTATTTATTTTGATTAGCGGCGATTGACTCTTCTTCGCCCGTCTTAGGAGCCTGTTCTTTGATATCAATATTGACCTGAGTGGGAGCCCATGGGAGTTTCCCTTCGGCCACACTCTTGGTTCGATCATCCCATTCAATGAGATACACGATTGATTTATCGTTATAGAGAGACCGCACCCAGATATCATCAATCCTATTAACAAAGTTCCTAGGTTTATGGGTAATCTGCCCACCCATGGCCACGTAGCGCTTGGGAGCCTTTTGCCACGCTTCGTGCTCAATCTCTGCTGGAATTTCTCCTTCAAACTGGTCAGAAGGAATAACAAAGTTGATTTTAGGTTTGTCGGTCAATGGGTCAATAGGAAGCGGGTTGCCCAACGGGTCTCTCTCGCATAGTGAGTTGACAAAGTTTGCGATGTCCCAGCGCTCATCTACAGAGGTGTTATCTGCAAACGAAGGCATTGGGGTACCGTTAACACCTGTCGAAAATGTTCGAAAAATATTGCCTACATTATATGGATCTTGACGGCTTCCACGGAAATTCCAACACTTGTGCCAATTGGCCGGCTGGATCGAAAACCCCCAGTCATCCTTCAAATTGAAGGCATTGCCATCGCCTCGTCCTTCCATACCGTGGCACTCGACACACTTCTTCTCTACGATCAACTCGGAACCACGCTTTTTGCTTTCATCGGTAGCAGGTTTCGGCTTGAGATCCGCCAGTTGTAATACAGTCTGAGTTTCTGATTGTTTATCGGTGAACTTACGATCCTTCACCAACTGAGTCGTCACAAAAGAGAGCACTTGGAGACGCTGCTCTTCGCTTAGAATACCTTCCCAAGGGGGCATTGCAGATCCCGGCAGCCCATGCGTGACCGTCTCAAAGAGATCGTTTTGACCAGCCACTGGTTTTTTTGCGTCAAACAAGGGAAGCTCACCGCTTGCAGTATGGCGAATCTTAAAAGTCCCCTGGTTGAAATTTCTCGGGCGTGGCCAGAGTCGATCGGCGCCAGGCCCATCGCCTGCGCCATCCACTCCATGACACCACACGCACTTCGTGAAATACACTCGCTTTCCCGCTTCAATCATTTCTGCCGATGGTTCAGGAGCAAGATCTCCCTTCTTAAAACCTTCCGGAAGCCCTTGTGCTGACACAACTGAAAACCCGGCGCTTGACACAAGAACGGCTCCGAAGGCAGCAGCGGCTATGATCCCGGCCTTCTGAGTTATGCTGTCCATCATGGTTAGCCTCATCTCCATTTTGTTTGGTTTGGCGATCACACGAATCCTTGGCAACTAATCCCAGGTTCTGGGGTAGTAACCGGTATGCCAATACTCAAACAGAATCACTTTCCAGATTTCATCGACAGTCAGGTGTTGCTCCCACGGAGGCATAACGGATGCCCATGGGAATCCTTCGTTAGGCAATCCGATCCCACCCTTTGACACACGCCAGAAGATGAACGTTTCTTGAAGCTGTGCAATAGTGCCTGGATCGGTGAAGTTCGCAGGGATCGGGTTGAAGGCAAAGGCATGCAACCCTCGCCCGTTCAGGTTATCTCCATGACAGAAATGGCAATTCTGAAAAAATATTTCCCCGCCCTCACGCACATATTTGAGATAGCCTTGATTTTTATCATCCCAGGGGTTCGCGTTAGGCTTCATCAAACGCCCCATGCTTTGCTCGACAATATTGGCATTCGAGAATTCCTGATCGTACTTTCCCTCTGGATTGACCCGATAGGGGTTTTGCGAAGTCTGCAACACATAGGTCTTTCCATGAACCTTAGTGCTTGCTGGCGGCGCAGGGTGAACCGTTCTCAGCTCGATTGGTTCTTCTGATTTTGGCATCATGGCATTGAAAGAAAATCCACCGACTAGTATTGGAATCAGTACTAGATAGGCATAGCGCAAGAGCCTATTCGCTCCAGTCTGCGCGTCAAGCACGTTCATAATAGGCTGCTTGAACTTCTTCCAATCCTCTTCATTGGCGGATATCCACATGAACACCGTGACGAGTGCCACCGTCCCATACATAGCACGTACACTGAATGGAATTGGAGGATAGACTCGAAACTTCAGATACATCAAAAAGAAAACCCAGAACCCGATTCCTTGCCAAAACCGTGGGATAGCCATGCCCATCGCATTCAGGATATAGCTTAACCCCGCAAAGCCCACCACGTAACATGCCACCTCGACTATCATCTGGATCGGCATATATCCTTCGACCAATCGAACCGTCGTGGATGGAACAATGTCGAAGACCATTCCACCCAACAGAAGAATCCCAGCGACTCCAATCAAGGCACCGAGCGACATCAATGCTTTCATCGGCAAACTCCCTTTACTCTCCGCATAACAAATAACTGAACACCATTAAATCTTTGGTGGTGGTGCTCCAGTTTTTACTTGCGATAAGTAGTCAACGATTTTTTTCAGTGCTCCAGCGCTCAATTTTTGACCGAAGACCTTCGGCATGGTGTTATCCGGGAATGGCTTCACCACGAAAGCGCTGGGATCCACAATCGACTCCATGATGTATTCCGTAGCAGATTTTGCAGTACCCTTATACGTAGGATCCTTAATGCGTTGCGAAGCAGTTGTTCCCTCTTCCAACTTTGGACCAATGGTCCCCATCGCTCCTGGAATTCCAGGAATCGTATGACAGGCCACACATTGAGCCTTAGCAAAAATCTGATCCACAGGTTCTGACCCATCGGCCATAAGCGAAGTAGCGCCGGCAGGTTTTTCATCTGCTTGCTTCGGACGGTCGGCCTCAGGAATAAACTTCTCGTATGACTTTACTAATTCTTCAAATGATGGAGCATCTATCCCTTCACGCACATACATCCAGGTATCCACAGCCGCAAGCTCAGGAAGGCTAAGCGAGATCGGCGGCTTGTGAATTGAAGGCATGGGGCTCTGCTTGTCATTTGTTCCCTTGACCCCATACCCGGCAACCACATAACAACTTGGACAAGCATGAGATTCTGCTATGTACTCTTGTGCATTCTCTGCGGTCCCTGATCCAGGAAATGCTTCTTTGACCTCGTAGTCACGCTTAGATGGATCACCCTTTGAATACTTAGGGTCCTCTATTCGTTCTTTTCCTCGACCAGGAAGCCCTGCTAAATTAGGTGCTCGCTCGCCAAGCATCCCGGCATGAAACGCATGACAAAGAGGGCATTGCCCTTTGCCGATTGCGCCCTGCTCTTTATTCTTTCCAACCCCGCCAAAAATAATCTTCTCACCCTCATCAGCCAACTGTTGCGGGGTCATCGAGTCCCACGTCTTCTTTTCTTCTACCGGCGGAAAGCCACCCTCTACCTGTGGAAGCCAGTTCCCATAGCCGGATAGAAACGCCGCCACAAAAAACATGAACCCACCAATTCTCAGAAGAGCGCTGAGATTGGTGAAGTAGAGTGCCATGACGAAGGTCGTCACGGTGATCATCACCAACGACATCGGTAAAAGTCGATTCTCGCCATAGAAATTATTCGAATAGTTCGCGATCGCAGCGAACGTCAAAAAGGCCGCAATGATCCCGATAAATGTCTTAAAAACTGCTCGCTTCTTCGCGACAGGATCACTGATGGACATTTGAAAATACACCATCAATCCTGCAAGGATAGCCAACGCCATCCAGCCCATTGAAAATGCTTCAGTAATCAGGTTACCCAAGGTCCTAACCTCCTACAGTCAGCTACGGCGAGAGATATACGCTCTCTCGCCGTTAAGCACACTGTCAATATAAGAGATTCCAATTAGTGACTAGTAGCCGGCTGAGGAACACTGCCAGGAATTCCAGCCTTAGCCTCTACCGGAACCTTCTTCGCAGCCAAGCTGCCTAGCCAGAAGACAAAGAGAATCGTGATCCAGAAAAATAATACGTTGAACGAAATCATATTTGCAGCGAATCCGACCGTATGAGTATATGCCCACGGTGAATTGTCACGCATGATCTCATTGACGTGCCAAAACAAGCGAACCGAGGAACGAATATATCCCATCAATCCCATCATCCAGGTAAACGCAGTAGCCAGCATGATGAGAGCGTATTGAGAACGGGCAGAAATCTTCCCCCACTCGATCGCCCCCATTTGTTTTGCCCCCTTCATCATGAAGCTGTTCAATGCAAACATGAAGAACAGACAGGATAAAGTAGTCGCAACCTGAGGAACGGAGAGTCCAACACGCACGTTTGCCGGGATGTAATAGCCGTAGATGGCCAGAAAGATGATATTAATGTAGGCAAAAAAGAAGAACACTCCCATAAAAATGTTTCCAAATTTTGCCCACGACACGGTCGAAACTTTATTGCCCCGCATATACCAGACGAAACTTAATACCGTCGTCGTGATGATGACGTTAATCCCGCCGTTCTTCGCAGACATGACCCCGTAATTACCTAAAACAGGATGCTGCTGCCCTCCCATGGCCTTCAATTCTGCCGGCGTCATGACCATGGTGTGCGGAGTAATAAATACGATAAAACCGCTGGCAAGGAGGAAAACCAGATACTTAATGTAACGCTGGTATTTCTCCGCACCTCGCATACGCCCCATCGCCTGCCAAAGATAATAGTTAGTACTCAGGAAGAGAATTCCGATCATCGTAGCCTGAATAATAAACAGCCAGGCAAGCAGACCACCCATCAAAGTAATGCCCATCTGCTGACGATAGGCATAGACCTCTCGCATCAGCCAATAACCTGCAAATGGCAGAGGGATCAAGAAGGCGACGCCGAGCGCCATGGCAATGTAGCCCATCCAGTCGTAATGCGCCCGGTCCTCATCGGTCTTTGCAGCCAAAAATTTATAGGCTGCGTAGGCCGCCACGACACCACCACCAAATGCCATGTTACCAAGGATGCGATGCAGATTGAGCGGATTCCACAAAGCAGTGTGGATCACATGCCAAATGTTCCCCAGATATCGCCCCTGCTCATCGACACCGGCTGGCGACATCATGAAGCCGATCCATGAATTCGCCAAGAACATAAGAAGAGTTCCGATGATATTCAGGATGACCGACATGCTCAGGTGAATCCATTTCAGAAAGCCTTCCCTCATCTTGTCCCAGCCGTAATAGTAAATGTACAGAGTACCGCTCTCTGCCACAAACATCAGTGCATAGATGTGCATGACGGGACGGAATATCCCCGACAGGTACGAGAAAAATGCCGGATACAAAGTAAGGAAAGTAAAGATCAGAATTCCGCCGAGAATGGCCGTGAGAGAGTACGCCGTCAGGCTGATTTTAATAAAATCATAGGCTAGCTGGTCGTAACGCTTGGCAAGCGCCTTATCCTTCGTCACTACCCCCATAAACTCGATGATCATGCAGAAGATCGGAACAGCCAACACGAAACTTCCATAATAGAGGTGCTGCTGATTGGCGAACCAGAGCAAGACACGACTCTCAAAATTGTACCGCGGATAATCCTTAGGACCATCCGTAGTTACAGGAGCGGGCGCTCCAACCACAATACCTTCCGTCTTATAATAAACATCGCGCCCCTTCTCAACCTTCTCTCCATCCTTCTTTGCCGCATCGCCGGCAGAAACCTCTTCACCGTTGGCCAGTGAAGGCAGAGCCACGACGACTGGAAGCAGAAGGAGGCCTACCATCATGCAGAGCGCCACAACTGAAAACACGCGCTTGCTGGTTAAAGGGCCCATGGAATACCTCCTTAGATACACTTACGTTAAAATGTCCAAATTACAGAAACGACAGACCGAAATCTGTCAAGAGACTTAATTTCTAAACATGTACCAGAAATCCAACCCCTGCATATCCATAAGATAGTGATCAACAAAAACGAAATAGCCGACCGTGATAATCACAGAAACGATCACCGCAACAACAGGATTATTCAACACGCTCATTTCATCCCTCTCCTTTGCCGACCACGCCTGCTCGCCAGACAAATCATGCAGTCAGACTCTCGCGTTACTCATCCTCAGCAGGGACACTGGATTCCGGCAAACCAATAAAAAAACCATAACCCAACGGCAAGCGTGATATAGAAAATCATTTTGCCTATTTTTACTTTAATGTCGCTGTCAGGGGTAGCTGTGGCCATTGTTGTTTTCACTCCCGATCAAGATAGATATGTTGGTGGGTTATTTAGAATTACTTCATTTTCTTGACAGGTACTGAACCCTGTGTTATCAAAATTCGTCGGTTGTACGCGAAACAACAGGAGAAACCGTGACGAAGAACTCAAAAGTGTTCGACATTATAGTTTTGGCCGGTATGGTTGTCAATATCATTTTGGCCGTGTTTTTGATCCTCTACTACTTTGACTTCCTGTAAATTCATCTACTTTTTTCTCCGCTGCTTCTCTCATTTCTTTTTTGAATTTGCACAGCGAAATCCTATCGTCTCATCACGAAAATCAGGCATCATTTTGCTTCGACTGGTAATTCGCACATCACCTCCGGTCGTCGTATAGCCGCCGCCACGAAGCACTCGATACGTGCCATACTCCGGACTCGGTGGATTCTGCTCCGGCGAGGTCTTGTAGTACGTCTCATCGTACCAATCGTCCACCCACTCGATGGCGTTACCCGCTCCGTCCATGACTCCATAAGGACTCTTGTCCGTCTGAAAGCTTCCCACAGGCGCAGATACCTCGTGCCCGTCCTGCACTCGAGCCCAGTTGGCACCATTGGCCTGTTCTTTGTCTCCCCAAGGCCAGAGCCTTCCGTCGCTCCCCCGCATCGCCTTTTCCCATTCCACTTCAGTGGGAAGCCGCTTCCCCTTCCAGCGACAATACTCTGTCGCATCGTCCCACGAGACATAGACGACCGGCTGATTGACTCCTTTCACTTTGCCACTGCTTTTCGCGTAACGTGCGGGCAACCCAGGCTTCCGATGGCCGGTCGCCAGCACGAACTGTTGATAGTAATGATTCGTCACCTCATATCGGTCGATAGCAAACGCATCCACGTGAATGGTTCGCTGCGGCTTCTCATCAAATCCCCCGCTTTCAGTTCCACGAACGAACGGTCCGGCCGGAATCGTTACCATCTCATCAAGAATAGGCTCCTCTCCGGAAGTGCCCTCCGGTGCCAACTCCACTTCAGCACTGGCTCCAGACATCGGTTCTTCGTATGGAGTCGAAATTGTGCCCCGCATGATGGCGATGATCGGCATCGCCGCACAAGCCAACACTACGAGCAGAAAAACAATTTTAAATTTCGATTCGAGCATACCGGGCTAAGACTCAGAAGCCCCTCCCGTTTGATCGAGATCACTCGCGCAACGAATACCGATCGTTACATCCGCCCGCCAATGCTTGGCAGCAAATCGTTTAGACAATCTCGCATTGTGTTCGGTTTCCCGCCATGAGCCACCGCGCACGACTTTGAGATCTGCATTTTCAGGCCCCTTGGGATCGCGAAATGGGGATTTTTTATAATAGTGTTCGTCGTAGGAGTCCTCGACCCACTCCGCCACATTGCCCGTCATATCATAGAGACCGTAGGGACTTCGTCCCGCATTGAACGCCCCTGGTGGAGCCAGATATTTATAGCCGTCTTCTCCGCCATCGACATTAGCGACATTTGTGATGAATTTGTCTCCCCATGGATATCGCCTCTTGCTCTCCCCACGACCGGCTTTTTCCCACTCCGCCTCCGTCGGAAGACGCTTGCCGGCCCACTTGCAGTACGCGGTCGCGTCGTCCCATGAAACGCTCATGACCGACAATTCCGGCTTCAAGACCTTTGACTGATCGTCGTCGAATACCTCGATCCTAGGCGTCGCACGTTTGGTCATCTTGGCGAACCGCAGATATTCCTCTTGCGTGACTTCTTTTCGGTCAAGATAGAACCCCTTCAGATAGACTTGATGCTCGGGCGCCTCGTCGGGATCACCGTCATTGCTTCCCATCGTAAAAGGCCCCTCTGGAATCTGCACCATTTCTCGACCTTCATCTCCGATCCTGGTCTTGTACATCGAGAAGTCCTGTACCGGCAGGCTACTCGCCGTTGGTCGGGCTTCCGATTTCACAGATGCGGCAAGTTGTTTCATCTGCTTGGCCTTATACGACTCATAAGCCAACAGGCCGATCATGAGGAAGAATGACGCAAACACAAAAATAATGGACCCAACTAAGACACCCCTGTTTTCCACGAATACCTCTACAATAATCCCAAGCACCTACCGATAGGATGGCGACGTCTCGACCTGTTCCGACGCCGCCTTTTTAGCGGCACGCGCATCAAGTAACATTGAAATCTGGACACCAAGAAAACCACCCATAGCAGCACCGGCTCCAGCACCAACCCAGATTCGATCTGCACCGGCCATCAACCAGGCCAACACACCTCCCAAGACGGTCCCGACAAGAATACTGGCGAGGAAGCGACGGCCGCCAAGAAACCCGATTACGACGCCAAGAACAACCCCAATAACAATGGCGACCGGCATCAGCCCGCCGCCCATCGTCATCCCGATCAGGATCCCGACGGTCCCCATCACGACGATCCCGAGTGCAATATCAAACACCTTAGTTCTTGCCATCACACCGATCCATTTAAAGACCGAGTGGAAAATCTCTACTTAGCAGGCACGGCAAGCAGCGGACCAAAGTCTATGTCAACACCAGGCGCCGCAACGATGGAGATCCCCCACGCCTTCTCGGCTGGCTCATGCTTATGAATCCGCTTGAAGTCCTCGTACACATTCACCCGCTCTTCAAACCATTGCCCGATCTCTTTCGTTCCACTCTGGACGACGATTTCAGAACCGCTGAACATGCCGCCTTCCGTTACGGTACCGTCCGGCTTCGACTCGCTCCATACATATTTCGTGAATACCGGGATAAAGAGAAGATCGGTATCGAGAGACGCATAGATTGCAGCCAACGGCTCGTTTCCGGTCGTCGCTTTATTGAGACGCCACCGCCAGGTCAAGACCGGATACGCCTTGGGATCCCAATCAATTTTCTTTTTCTTGATCCGTTGCCCGGCATCTTTCGCCGACAGAAAATTGGCGCCGTCCTCTGACTGGACTTTATAGGCCTCACGGCCCTTCGATTGACTCCGCTGATTTTCGTGATCCCAGAGAGAGGGAAACCCATCCGCTTCCTTCGCTTGGAAGTCTTCAAGTACGAGGGCTTGTCCTCGGGCAATACCGGGAACCGACCAGACCTCCACCCCGACCAGAATGCTGAGAACAGCTGCGGCACTTATCAGCGCACGGCACTCCATGGACTTCTTTCCCTTTCTAGGTTTCTTGCGATGGAACGGGCGACAGCAAAGGCGTCCGCTCCTCTCGGAATTCCTCACCCATCACCGGCTGCTGTCCCCGCTCACACATCCAAAATAATGCAAGAACAGCGGCCCAAAATACCACCATGTTCAATGTCACCATTTTCGTCGCATACTGGAGGTCCGGCGTAAAGGCCCAGGGCGAGACATCCGCCATCAACTCACTGACATGCCACGACAAGCGTCCCGATGAGCGAATGTATCCCATGAGGCCCATCACCCAACTAAAAGACGCCGCTAATCCAAATAATCCGACCATGCCACGCAGCGGGATTTTCCCCCACTGAATCGGGCCATGCACCATCGCTCCTCTGAGCATGAGGCGGTTGATCACCACACCGATCACAATCACCGTGAGGGTGGTGAGGGCTTGTGGAGCCGAAAGACCGACACGAATGTTCGCGGGCAAGTAGAACCCATAAATGGACAGCCAGATGATGTTCACTGCGCCGACCGCATACAGGACCGTAATCACCATATTACCGGTCTTGATCCATGAAACGGTCATGGTTCGATTCGCCCGACGATAGTACAAAAAGCTGAGCGCGGTAACGAGGATCAGGATATTGACGGCTCCGTTCTTGGCGGACATGACTCCATAATTACCGACCACGGGATGTTGAGCGCCCCCCATTGCTTTCACTTCGCTGCCAGACATCAACAGCGTGTGAGGCGTCAACCAAATGAACAGCGCCAACATCAACACACCTAATAGGATCTGATAATACGGTTGATACCGCTCGCCTCCTTTGATCCGTGCCATGCTCTGCCACAGATAATAGTTGATCCCCAAAAACAAGACGCCGATCAAGAGCGCTTGAACCACAAACAGCCACGTGAGCAATCCCCCCATCATCGTCACGCCCATGGTCTGGCGAAACACGAATACCGACTTCATGAGCCAATAGCCAGCCATCGGCATGGGGATGAGCGCACAAACCGTGACGAACAGAAAGACATAGCCGACCCAGTCGAAATAGGCCCGCTCTTCATCGGTCTTACTGGTAAAAAACCGATAACAGGCATAGGCCAATACCACCGCGCCACCGGACATGATGTCTGCGAGGAAGCGATGGACATTCAGGGGATTCCAGAGTGCGGAATGCAGCAGATGCCAGGCATTTCCTAGAAACCGTCCCTGCGCATCCACTCCGGCGGGAGACATCATGAAGGCAGACCAGGCGTTCGCCATCATCAATAACGCCGTTCCGACAATATTGGTCAGGATCCCAATGGCAGCATGAATCCACTTCATGCCTCGATCCGCCATCCGATTCCACCCATAGTAGTAAATGATCAGCAACGCCGACTCACCGACAAACACGGCGGCATAGGCAGGCATGAATCCTTTGAACGTCCCACCCATGTACTCCATAAAACTGGGATAGAGCGTAATGAACATCGTCAGCATCACGCTGCCGATGAGTGCCGTGATCGACAGCGCCAAGACCGCGACCTTTGCAAGATCCCTTGCCAGACCATCGTAGCGAAGAGCCAACGCCGGCTTTTTGGTTATGAGCCCAAGGAATTCGAGCAAGGCGCAAAACAACGGCAGGGCAAGAACGAATCCGCCGAAATAGGTATGTTGCTGCGTCACAAACCACACCAGTACCCGACTGTCTAACGAACCGATGCGGGGGTAGACCGTGTCCTGAGGAGCGGGAGCCGCCGGCCCCTGCGGAGTACCCTCCGTGCCGAAGTACATATCCGTTGACGATTCTGCAAAGGCTAGATTGTGCCCGCTCCATCCATACCCTAGGATAATCGCGACCATGGCAAGACAGATCGCAACATGCTTCAACCTCAGTCCTTGGCCCATGCACCTACCCCTTCGTTCCGGTCTTATCGAGTGCCAAATTCCCAGCTACGCCACCAGCGCCGACCGACTTTCCAAGAATTCCCATCACAAACGGGCAGCGTAATATCCCGCTCGACAGTTGCGGGGCCTGTTCATTTTCTACGTGGCGGCGATGCCCCAGATAGTATCCATACAAACCCATCATCGCCGTGACCAGTCCCCCCATCATGGCAGCTGAACCAGTCGTAATGCTAGGCTGCCTTACGACAAATAACAGAAACCCTATTGCGACAAGATAATACGTCGAGGCAAAGGCCATCCCGGGCCACCACCAATATTTCAACACCTCACCCGGCGCCGTCTGACGGAGTGTGTGAACCCATGGCACCGTAGGATAGAGTCCGCTGAAATACGCACAGAGGGTCAGACCACCGCCCAGGACCGTCACAGTCAACAATTGAGCCAATGCAGCTCCTTGCATATCGGCAATAGCTATCCCCGACAGCGATGCCACCGCACCCATACCTACCCCCACCATCACCCAGGGGCCTAATCGCCACGCCCTGCGCTGGACTAAAGTACGCAGGTGTTCCCCATCCGGGAATGTGAGAAATGGTCGCCCCAACAAGGAGAGCTTACGCACATGGCCGATTTCAAATGCGTCACGCGCAACGGATGTGCATGAGATGATGATCGCCATCATGGCCGGCCCGTCGGGATGTTGGAGATAATCGTACTTCATGATCCATAAGAGCGTCAGCACCAACAACGAGAGCTGAACACCGTAGACGGCACCGATCCAGCCGGCAAGCCAGCCGAGCAGACGCGCGCCATCTTGACGGATGATGACAGACCACGGGGCCGACCGACCAACTCGATAGGCCAGCATCGCAGTGACCGCTGCGACCAGGCCACTGATCGTCAACAGTACAAGAGGATCGGCGATCGATACGAAAGACTTGGCGAGACGATACACCCCGAACGCGATCAGTCCGGGGACAAACATCACGATCCGCTTCTGCTTACGCACGGTCTCTTCCGTCACTGCCAAACTTAAACTCGGAAGGACCCGCAACGCCATTCGATGCAGCATAATCAACTCATCAGACGCGAGCTGTGAGGCAGCACCCTCGTGTTTCCGTAAAACCTGATGCCAACCGCCTCACGTCTTGGACGCACCCATTCCAAAATACTTCGCCTTCACTTCCTCCATCAAAGACACGGTCACACGCGATACCCCACGATCGGCCGCGGTTCGCTCCAACTCGATTCGTGCCATGGCGCGAACCGGAGCCGGGACTCGAGCCAACCGCTGTTCCGCTTCAGGCTCCCATTCAACTCGCTCAGCGCTTTGTGGACGCATCAACGCCTCATACGTGACCACGCGAGTCCCCTCCTGACGAATATGTCTCTCCACATCCGCCTGAAAGAGTGGGGCAAGATAGGGTGGCAGACGATCCAGCCGATGCAGCGCTTCATCGGTCCAGATCAATCGATCGACGAGCCCATGCGTCTGCCCCTCCGGCACATCAACACCAACCTTCAGGTTGCAGCCTCGACACTCCGAACGGATGAACCATTGAGAAGCGCCGTTTTCTCCCACACGCTCCTCAATCCCTTCCGTATGCATCCATCGACCACAGCCGCATGTCAGCATCGCAACAGGTTATCCGATCTTCCCTGGGTAAAGGATGTACAGCATCGTGTACGTAAAGCTCCCTGTGACAAACAGAACACAGTAAATGACCATCGTGAACCGGCCAAGTGCGCGATGCCGTCGGGCTCCGTCGGGCCAAATTCGTTGGATGGTCATCTCGATCGCAAAAACGAATGCGACCAACAAGAGAAATATGAGGTATACCTCCATCTTGCGCATGGAAAATCCGGCAGTCGCCACACGCGAGAAAAATAACCCGAGTACCACCACGGCAACTCCACTGAAAATGATCCCGATCTTTTTCCACGTTGTGAGCAATCGTGCTTCTCGAAGGGACCGCACTCCGGCGATAAACTGTTGCGAGCGAAAGCCCAACACCATCATGTAGACCGCCATAATCAAGCCGATGATGACAAGAATGATATGGAGCGTGAGCACGGGGATAAAGACATAATCATAGAGCGATTGAGAGCCGCCGAATCCTTCTTTGCCCTCTACGGCCAATACGCCAAGCTGTCGGAAGAGATAGTAGGCAATAAAAAAACTGAGCATCGAGATCATTCCGCCCAGCATCAGCCAGTGGTGGGTATCGGCCTTTTGCTTACGCGCCTGGAACCAGCCGACAACAAAGAGAGTAGTAAACAACGTGGCCATCAGCTGGCTGAGATCCGCGCCAGCCGTGGCATGCGTTCCAAAGAACCCTGGCTCCCGCAACCAATCCATCATATCAATCTTACAATGACGGCTTCAGCCCTTGCACGACAGCCGTCTTCTCCAATTCCGCGATGGAGCCAAATCCAGATGTGGTCAACCATCGCATCGCATCGCTGCACTTATAACAACTGCCATGCTGCGTATTCACAAGAATATGGATCGTGAACGCAGTGGTCCAAGCCGGACCAGTACCGGTTTCATCTAAGAATCGATCCTTGATGATCAACCGTCCCCCCGGTGTCAGCGATGCGAAGGCCTTTTTCACCAGATCCTGGTTCATCTGGAATGTTTGATAGTGAAGAATATCCGACATCAAGACCACGTCGTACGGCCCCCCAAGGGGATCTGCGTTGAAATCCCCGGGATGCAGTGCGATTCGTGATTCCAACCCCGCGCCCTTGACCGTTTTTTCCGTCAACTTCAACGTAGCCGCAAGATCGAAAACCGTCGCACGCAGCTCAGGATAGGCCTGGCAAAATGCAATGGCATTCGTACCGGCCCCACCGCCCAAATCTAGTAGCCTCTCATCGCCTACGAGTTTCAGCCGTGCGGCAAAATTGGGGCCGCTTTGCTGACCAATCCGGTTCAGCACTGCTAAGACGTTGCTTCCTAATTCGGGGTTGGTCTCGAAGACATGTCGATCGACTGCCCGTCGGCCCGTCCGAACCGTCTCTTCCAACTGTCCCCAGTTGTTCCACTCCGCATCATGCAACAGCAGCAAGTGGCCGACATACTGGGGCGCATGCCGAACAAGATACGTCAGTGCGGTTGCGGAAAGCCCAAACATGTCTCCGTTCTTTGACAAGAGTTTCATCGCGACCAGCGCATTTAAGAGCATACCGAGAATCGAGGTATCCGCGCCAATTCGCCCGGCGATTTCTTGGACTGTTTTTGGCTTGGCATCGATCGCAGAAAATACGTCCAGCTTGACAGCCGTTAAAAGGATTTTGGTCTCCCAGTAATAGCCAAGTTGAAACACTTCTGCGAGTGAGAGTTCTCGTGACACACCCATCCCCTAAGCTGGCGCTTTAAAAATTGGCATCTTACCCACCGCGAAACGAGAAAGGCAAGATGACTAATCTGATCGGAAGTGGTTGAAAACACGAAGGGCAGCGGGTATTCCGCTGCCCTTCTTCTGCGAGGATCTATGAACCAGGCTTACTTGATTTCAGCCTTGAGGTTGGCAGTTCCACCGTCGGTCACATCCACCTCGAACTCAATCTTCTTACCCTTCCCGGCAAAAGGATGCCAAGCGACAACCTTATGCTTACCCGCAGGGACATCCTTCAGCTCGAACGACCCATCGTCCTTCACCACGGCGAAATGTGGGTTCGACACCGGCAGGAAAAAGGACTGCATGAACTCGTGCTGATCGCACTGTAACCGATAATACCCATCTTTTTCAGCGCCGCCCCGGAAGGTCACTGGCTTCTCAAGCTTGTCGCCCTTCTTGGCAAGACCGATGTTAAAACCGGTCGCAGAGCTGGCACCCTTCACCGTGAAGCTATGGGGATTGTGGAGTACACCGGCGGTTGACTTGGGATCTTCCGGATCGGCATCCGTGTTTTCAACTTTGAACGGACGTGTATTCACGACGATCCCGCTGAACGGCTGAAATTCGCAGAATGCGGCCACGACTTCAGTTCCGGCATAGCCATCCATCCATGCCTTGTCTTCGATGTCCACTACTGCAACGACTGCTCCTTTCAAACCGCCATCCTTCCCTACTTCGATCTGCTTTAAAAAACGCTTGTCGCCATCCACCAAGCTTTTATTGGGGGTCTGAGGACAGAACTTTGGATTCGGGAACTTGGAGAAAAGAAACTCTTTTTGTTCAGACTTGCCGGCGTAGGTCACTTTGCCAGTGATCGCTCCCCCTGCGTACGAGGTGAGAGGCGCCGCAACCAATGCGACGGCGGCCACACCAAACACCATTGATAACGCACTCTTCATTGGACTGCCTCCTTGTAGTAGTAAATAGCCTAACCTGCCTGTGCCGATTTCTAACTCACCGTTACTTTTACTGAAAAGATCACTTCGCCCATTTGCCCAGTGTACAATGGATCTCCTCTTGGTCGGGCTGGCACAGATTCAAACCCGTAACTGAATCTTACCGCACACTGTCGACCTCAAACAAGGGGCGCTCATCGGCTTTTTCACAGTGGCTATTTCGCTCATGTCCTGCTAGAGTCAGACACTCAATAGCTGGTCGCACGGTTCGATTATCTTCTCGTATACTATTTCACTAAGGCATCATACTGAAATTTTCCTTCCGCAATAGCACCTTCCTGCATGATTGCTACACCCATACAAGCCGGTATCAAGCTCAAGCGTACCTACTCAGTTCATCTCACCATCTTCCTCTTTGGCCTTATCGTGATGAGTGCACTGATCGGCGTCCCCTCATTCGGCGTGATCTATGGGTACAGCTGGTTGGATTGGACGATGTTCTTTCTGTTGTACATCATCACAGGCCTTGGGATTACGGTGGGGTACCATCGCCTGATTTCACATCGAAGCTTCACCTGCCCCGATTGGGTGAAAGCCATCCTCTTGATTGCCGGAGGATGGGCGTTGCAGAACTCTGCTCTGAAGTGGGGCGCCGACCACATACGCCACCATGCCGCCTGCGATCAAGACGCCGATCCCTATAATGCCAAACTAGGATTCTGGCATAGCCACTGTGGGTGGCTCTTCGCCGACCAACGGTATTCAGACGAAAAGTACGCGACACGCCTCCGCCAGGACCCTGTTGTGATGTGGCAATACCGTTACTATACGCCTATTTTTCTTTCGGGTTTGGCACTTCCGTTCGTCGTAGGGTTTCTCCACAATGGGTGGATCGGCGGAGCCAGCTGTTTCATGCTTGCCGGCGTCGGACGAACATTTGCCGTCCTAAACTCGACGTTCTGCATTAATTCCGTCTGTCACTTATGGGGAGACCAGCCGCATAGTCAGGCGGATTCCAGTCGAGACAGTTGGCTCGTGTCGCTGTTGACGTTCGGGGAAGGCTACCACAACTATCATCACACCTACCAAAGCGACTATCGAAATGGGCCGCGCTGGTATAATTTCGACCCCTCGAAATGGTTGATCTATACGCTTTCCCTGGTTGGACTCGCCTGGTCCCTCCGCACCGCGAACGCTGCCGAGACCAGGGGAGCAGGGCTGTAAATACGCTCCAGCCCCTCGCACAGGCATCGCTGTACCCCTGTCTTACTTGCGCTTAATACTTTCGAAGAGACACAGGCGGGATGTCCCAGAGCTCTCGACGAACAGTCGTCCATAGAACGTCAAGCATGTGAGTGAGATCCGGCGCGGTCTTCGCCAGCAGTTTGACTGCAATCCCTGGAACCGGCGGGGTCGATACCCCACCCAATACCTGCCCGGGACGTTCGGCAAGAAGAGGAATGATCTTTGATTCAAGCCGACTCCAAAGCTCCGATGAAATCGCGTCGTTTACCACATACAGCGAGGCCACATAGTCCCATTCTTCGGCGAGTCCGACACGCCCGAGATCCGTCGAGGGATCCAACAAATAGTGTTCTGTAAGCGACGCTCCCGAATCCACTGTGATTTCAATTTCGTTTTCGAGATGGGCAAAGGCCCAGCGTTCGCCTCGTGCAATCCGTCCGGACGCGATGGCATCCCATAAGACAATGGTGGCCCCGGGGGCCAAAGTTGCATGGATTTTCTGCCGAAATCGTGATTCGGCAAATGGGATGGTGTGATCAGGGAGCCATTCTAAAATTGCGCCAGACCCTACGGTAATCGCGATATCTTGCTCCGACAGTTTTCCTTCTGATCGGTAGATCCGATTTGCTGATGGGGCGGAGATCATGACATGCGCATCATTCTCCAGATTCATGTCTATGGAGAGATGGTCTCCTCCGAGCATCCCGCCTGAAAGATTCACCAGTAAAGTGTACGCCGCACCCGTATCGTCAAGATAAATGGGAGGAAGAAGCTTCCACGGGATGGTGAAATAGGAATGGGTAATGACCGTTCGCCCATCGGGCTTGGCATAGCGAAGCTGCAGTTCACCGGATCTGCCGATCCGTTCAGTCTCAAACCTGGGCGGTGCGCTGGGCTCCGGCGGCCTACGCTTACCCTGAGGCGTCTTCGTCTTACCTACGGTATTTCGCTTGGGAAGGGAAACCTTTTTCCCCTGCCTCGCGCGAGTCGACACGCTCATGAACGCTTCGCTCTCTGCGGGATACGCTGCTCAAGCCAAGCCACCACCGCGTCCAGTCCCTCGCCGGACAAAATGTTTGTAAATGCAAACGGAAGCTCGTTGCGCATCCGACGGGCATCCTGATCCATCACGGAAAGATCCGCCCGCACATGCGGCGCCAAATCCATCTTGTTGATGACGAGAAAATCGGAACGGGTGATGCCGGGCCCGCCCTTTCGTGGAATCTTGTCGCCGCCCGACACATCGATCACATAGATGACATGATCGACCAGTTCAGGACTGAATGTCGCAGCTAAATTGTCCCCACCGCTTTCCAGAAAAATCAATTCGACATCGGGATGACGTCGAAGCAAACCGTCGATCGCCTCCTGATTATGAGATGCATCTTCTCGAATCGCCGTGTGCGGACACCCTCCGGTTTCGACGCCCACAATTCGGTCGACCGGTAAGGCCGCACGTTTGGTGAGAATTTCCGCGTCGATCTTCGTGAAGATATCGTTCGTCACCGCAGCTAAGCTGTATCGATCACGTAACCGCTGGCACAACGCCTCAACAAGGGCGGTTTTTCCAGACCCAACGGGCCCACCGATGCCAATAACCGGAATCCCTTTCACACGCGCCTGAGTGGGCGTCCACTTGTGGCTGTGTTCACGATTCATGTCATGCATAGCAACTCCCAAAGTGAACGATCGGCAGAAACGAGCCGTAAACCGTCACGCTTTGCCTTTCTGTTAGAAGCAATTTGTAGTGTGTGACTAGGAGCGGAAGAGTCTCCATTCCAAAGATCCGTGGCGCATCGCGTAGACATCCTGTATTGGAGACCAGGAACTCATGGTGTCGCTCGGGTCAGTTTCACGGCTGATCCGTTCAATCAGCGGAAGCCATTCACCCAATATGCGTTGTCCTTCATGCTGACCGAGCGGAGTGAGACGCATAGCCGCTGAAATAAAACCGACTGCGGTTTGATAGAGAAACGCCGCAGCGGTTTCTTCTTGTCCCCAACCGCTCGCCCCCATCGTCAACCCAAACGTCACCGCAAGGTGACCGGGAGCTTGTTCAGCATCGACCGCGTCGCGATACTCCGTCAGAATCGGCTTTTCTCGAACCTGATCTGCTGCGACTCGAATCACTTGCCGCCCCATCTGACGGCTGGCGAGTCGAGATTCTCGGCTTATTTTTGTCGCTTCAAGTTTGCGATCAATATCAAGGGCGATCGAAAATTCTGCGGATACGCCTGCCTGATTGGCAATCTTTGTGGCCAGCACTTCTCGACGACTCATGCCGCCTCGCAATAAATCTTCGATATACTGGGCCAGCTGATCGGAGTTTTTTACGGTGCCGCCCTGCACGGCAGCTTCCAATCCCGATGAAAAGGCGTAGCCACCCGACGGAAAAAAACTATCGATAAACCGCAATCCTTCTAATAATGCCGGCGTATTCATAGATCATGAATGAGGAAGAGCAACCGATCGACTATGCATCGCGCACATGCGCGATGCATAGAACGACCGATCACTCGATTTCGTTAGAATAAGTTAAACCGCTGCGCCAATGGAAGCACAATGGCCGGTTCGCAGGTGAGCGGCACGCCATCGGCCGTCACAATGTACGTCTCCGGATTCACTTCCATTTTTGGCAGGGCATCGTTGAGCTTCATGTCTCGCTTCTTGAGGTTACGGCAGTTCTTGACCGCGAGCACGCGCCGTTGTAAGCCGAGCCGCTTTGGAATTTCGTGGTCCACGGCGGCTTGCGACATGAAGGTGAAGCTGGTGCTGGACAATGCACGGCCAAATGCACCGAACATCGGTCGGCTGATGACCGGCTCCGGCGTCGGGATCGACGCATTCGGATCGCCCATTTGAGCTTGAGCGATGAAACCACTTTTCAAGACCATCTCCGGCTTGACGCCGAAGAATTCCGGCTTCCAGATGACGAGGTCGGCAATTTTCCCAACCTCGATAGAGCCGACTTCATGCGCAATACCGTGCGTGATGGCCGGATTGATCGTGTACTTGGCCACATAGCGCCGAGCCCTGAAGTTGTCATTCTGAGAGGAATCCCGGCCGCTCACCGGTGCAAGATGTCCCCGTTGTACTTTCATCTTATGAGCGGTCTGCCATGTCCTGGTGATGACTTCTCCGATCCGGCCCATCGCCTGCGAGTCGGACGACATAATGCTGATCGCGCCCATGTCATGAAGAATGTCTTCCGCCGCAATGGTCTCGCGCCTGATACGAGACTCCGCGAAGGCGACGTCTTCCGGGATCCGAGGATTGAGGTTGTGGCACACGATCAACATATCAAGATGTTCATCCATCGTGTTGATCGTAAAGGGCCTCGTCGGATTGGTCGAAGATGGCAACACATTCGGCTCACCGCAAATCTTAATGATGTCCGGCGCGTGCCCACCGCCGGCTCCCTCGGTGTGGAAGCTATGAATCGCTCTGCCATTAATGGCCTTAATGGTATCTTCAACATACCCGGCCTCGTTAAGCGTGTCCGAGTGGAGTGCGACCTGCACATCGTAGCGCTCTGCCACATTCAAGCACATATCGATGGCGGACGGAGTCGTTCCCCAGTCTTCGTGCAACTTGAGTCCAAGGGCTCCGGCCTCGATTTGTTCATTCAATCCCTCCGGTCGTGAGGCATTGCCCTTCCCCATATACCCAAGATTGATCGGAAGCCCTTCGGACGCTTCCAGCATGCGATGAATGTTCCATGGTCCAGGCGTACAGGTCGTCGCGCTGGTTCCACTCGAAGGACCGGTCCCACCACCGATCATCGTGGTCAACCCGGCAGACAGCGCTTCCCAACATTGCTGCGGACAGATGAAGTGAATATGGGTATCGATCCCGCCGGCTGTGATAATACGGCCTTCACCGGAAATCGCTTCCGTTCCTGGCCCGATCTCCATTCCCGGCGTGACATTCGGCATGAGGTCTGAATTTCCAGAATGACCGATCCCCACGATACGGCCGTCCTTAATTCCGATGTCGGCCTTGATAACGCCGGTATAATCAAGGATGAGCGCATTGGTGATCACGGTGTCGAGCTGACCGCTGGTGCTCGTTGCCCGAGCAGACTGCCCCATTCCGTCGCGAATAGTCTTCCCGCCTCCGAACACCGCTTCTTCTCCGGCAACGATTCGATCTTCTTCGACTTCAATGACTAAATCCGTATCGCCAAGCCGAACTCGATCTCCAACCGTTGGACCATAGAGTGATGCGTATTGCTTGCGTGAAATCTTCACCGTGCCCCTCCTTTTCCATATCCGCGGTCAGCGGCGAGTTTAACTGCCTTGGCTTTCACCTTCGGATCGTCCAACAACCCGTCAGTCAATCCATTAAGGCCTTGAGCGAGCCGTCCGCCAGATAAATTCACGAGCGTCACCTTCTTCTCTTCTCCCGGCTCAAACCGCACTGACGTCCCGGCAGGAATGGCAAGGCGATACCCGAATGCCTGCTCTCGGTCAAATTTAAGGGAACGGTTGGTTTCGAAAAAATGGAAGTGCGATCCGACCTGAATGGGTCGATCGCCGATGTTCTTCACCAGAATATCTTTCGTCTCACGCCCTTTGAAGAGTTCGATATCACCGGAAGCGGTCATGACCTCCCCCGGGATGATCGGAGCATTGAGCTCAGCCTTGACCGCGGCAACCAATGCTTCTCGCGACCGTTGAGGCGCATCCTGCTTTTTCATTTTCGCTCCTCCTGCTCCGCCGACCTTGACGATCAACGACTCATTGGCAGCATGGACCAATCCTTGTTGCCCCTGAGCACTCAACAGCGATGCGGCTCCCACCCCGACCGCGACTCGCCCACTCTGCGCAAGAAACTGCCGCCTCGACGTGCCCGGCTTTTCAGACGCACCTTGCTTCTCACCGTCTTCCTCGGAACCTTGCGGTTCTTTCGTTTTCATGTCGCCGTACTCCTTGTTTGACACCGTTATTAACGTTGCTTGCAGCATTTCTTGTGCTAAACGCGAGAGACCCGCGGAGGGACCGACTACTCCACCGGTCTTGCCGTTCAAGACAAATGCGGATTTGTTTTACCGCAAGCCGCCACTCTCATTACGGAATTGGGTTATGAACCGTTACGAGCTTTGATCCATCAGGGAAGGTTCCCTCAACCTGAAAGTCACGGATCATCTCAGGCACACCAGGCATGACATCCTTGCGCGACAAGAGCTGTGTGCCATAGGTCATCAACTCGGCGACGCTCCTTCCATCACGGATGCCTTCCAAGACGGCAGCCGTCATGTACGCAACTGCCTCAGGATGGTTCAGCTTGAGACCGCGCTTTTTGCGATCAGCCGCGAGCTGCGCTGCGACGTAAATCATGAGTTTGTCCTGCTCTCTCGGACTCAGACGCATGGTTCCTCCTCTGTCTGGTTAGACTGTGTGACTCAGCTGTTCTCTCGGAAACGGTGAATGGGGGGGTGACAGCGAACTTGCTACCCTGCAGAGAAGGAGAGGCCCGCTTACGACGCGGCAGGCCGCACGAAATGCGCCTCATAGCCTCGCACCTCTCTTAGGTTGCGAATGTTCCTCTGTCATCATCTAGGCCGACCGAACTGAAAATGAATCGTGAGCCTCATGGGGTGTACCACAAGGCCTAGCCCTTAGTCCAGTCTACTCTTACTTCGTTCGGTTTCCTTGTTCTCATTGCGGACATGAAAACGCACACCCTAGCTGCGTTGGTTTATGTCCAGCCATCAGCCGCGCCGGTGAACCTCGTCGCGCAACATAACGGAGGAACCGATCTCAGCCTATCGGGAATATCCTGAAAAGATTGGAAGATTTCCCTGAGAGGGAGGTAAGTCCGCAGCGGTCCGGCGAGGGGTCAAACGGTCAAGTGCTGGCGCACCATGTCGGCGTTGAGCTCGGT
>CABVRR010000004.1:83859-85463 GCA_902500705.1 uncultured Nitrospira sp. | reverse complement strand
AATCAAGATCAAGTCAGTAATACAAGAAGCAAGACTTGACCCTTATTTACTTATCGAGCTGATTGATGACAAATCAAGATCAAGTCAGTAATACAAGAAGCAAGACTTGACCCTTATTTACTTATCCTCATCGTCTGCTAGTGCATTCGGTTGACCTGGTGCTTGACTGGCTTCCACTCCTTATTTTTTGGCCTGGCATGCATATTGACCTATTTTATACTTCTTCCTATTCGTAAGAAGCCGTGGCAACCCAACCGCTGATTGACTCTTCTCCCTCTCCCACGATATCGTAGTGACCAGAATTCTGGTCATTTTAGGTATGGAGAACACGATGGCTAAGACATTGCCCTTATCAGAGGTCAAAACGAGGCTGCCCGAGTTGGTGACCGGCGTTGAGGAGCGCGAGGAGGAAGTTGTGGTCACAAAGAATGGCCGACCCGCAGCCGTACTCGTGAATGTTCAGGAGTATGCCCGTTTGAAAGAGACGCTGGATGTGTTGAGTGATCCTGACCTGATGGCACAGATCGCCGAGAGCCGTGCCTTCTACAAAACCGGCAAGAAGGGGCTCTCATTTGAAGATGTCTTCGGCGAGCCGATCGTTCCGGTTAAGAAACGCCGCTCCGCGTGATTCCCTATCAGCCCGTCATCCCACCTCACGTTGCGAACGTGCTTCGCTCGCTTCACCCTGATCTGAAACGAGCTATCAAATCAGCCATTCGAACGATCGCTGCGGACCCAGCATGTGGCGCCCCATTGCTCCGCGAACTCAAAGGCCTGTGGAAATACCGTGTCCGCCGCTATCGGGTCATCTATGTCATTGACCGCTCATCACAGATGATCAAGATTATAGCTATCGGGCACCGACAATCCATCTACGAAGCGATGTCCGCTCAGGTGCAGAAATAGCCAGAGTCTGTCGTCTCCGCATTCCATGAAGGGCAACACGGTCAGGTCTTGTTTTATGCATTCATCAAGGCATGAGACCATCCTACAAGACAGTCAAAGAAGCGAGCGGCCCCACATTTGTCCAAAACATGCGCGTTGGTCTCTCACTGTCAGGTACCTGTGCTTGTTTGAAACATCGATTTGACTGTGAGGTGATGCTATTTTTTCTGTAACACCGGATATCCGAACATGTAGATCCACTTATCTTCTTCGATGGTATTGGCAGGGGCCAATGGTTTTGCGGGTAAATGACAGGGCACACATTCAGCTTGGAAGCTTTTTGTTACCGTCCGTACAGAATCATCCGCCGTAAAGAACGACCATCCCCACCCTTTTCCCCAGAGTGCAGAGTCTTTGTAGCGCCCCTTGGTGTCGCGCACGAGGACAAACCATCCCTTGGTCGTCGTAGCATGTCCGACTGCCGAACCGGTGGTCATTGCCATAGTTCTCGCATGGAGTAGCTCTTTCACCAACACCGCCCCATCTGGGAACTGCCCTGTTTTCTGATAATGCGCAATGGTTTCCGGTTGTGTATACACCACGTGGTACTCGTGCAAGCCAGGGCCATTCGCTTTCAGGGCCTTGTCCGTATTGGCATGAGCCCAGGTCCCAAGTGTCGGCCACAGTCGATAGCCCTCCGGCACACGAATGGCCCCCGT
>CABVRR010000004.1:74022-83759 GCA_902500705.1 uncultured Nitrospira sp. | reverse complement strand
TCTCGTTGACCTTGTCTGTCATCTCGATGACCATCTTGCTGGATTCTCGTACACGGAATGATTTCAGGCCATGCCATCATCTCTAGATGAATTGACGCTGGGTACAGATCTTTGTTGATTGAAGCTACGACCTGTCGTGAAAGGGGCTTACTGCGGACGTGTGCGGTGGCGATCTCAGTGCGCGATGCCGGTTGGAATCACGACGTTTCTTTGGATTGAACAACCTGAGTGAGGGCCGTCAGACTGCGAACGCACAGATACGCGCGCGTATAGGACAGGACGCCATCCTCGCGGAGCTCGTTCAAAATCGCCGTCACGACTTGGCGCGCCGCGCCCACAAGCTCAGCCAACTCTTCATGGGTCATGCGGATATCCATCAGGAGCCCCTCGCCATGCGGACAGGGTGATCGTCCAAACTCCATCAAGTCCAAGAGAATCATGGCCACTCGTCGGCGGAGAGGGACAGCGAACTGCCACTGCACCCGCCGGTCAAGAATGCCGAGTTGCTTGCTGTACACCGCCAAGAGCGTTTCACAGAAGACGTCATCGTGATGTACCGCCGCTTCTAACTCCCGCCGGTGAAATTCGATAATCGATGTGGGTCCGCTGGTTATTGCGGAGTCTTCCTTCATGCTCATCGCAGGGGTGAACGGCAAATCACCAAAAATTGCGCCTTGCCCCAGTAGCATTCTGGTGAACTGCTTCCCACCTTCTCCTACGGCCAGAAGTCGGACATACCCTCTTTGAACCACGTACGTTTTCCCTTGGGGGAATGAGGTATACACGACCTTCCGATGGGCAAGTCTTCGAATGGAGAGAGGTTGGAGCTGGCTGAGAGAAGTTAAGAACCTGGAGCGCGCATCGTCAGAATCTTTCACGATCAACCCCCGATTGGTCTACCCTGCCGGAACTGGCCAACGACGAAGGACTCAGAACATTTCGCACCAGTTCTCCTTGCTGTTCAGCGAACATCAACCAACCAGTGGACCCGTGCAGGTATTCCATTCTAAAACGAGATCCGGCCCTCTATCGCAGCTCACTTGACGAATTACCGAATACCTACTTGCGGAGCAGCAGTGGCTCTTCATTGCACCGCCGCACTGTTTGCCCCCAAAAGTAGCCTGTCCTAATATTTTGTCTTTAGCGTGCACCCTCATCCGTCCGTCGCAAGCCTGCGGCAATTTACTCCTCTGAAAACAAGGGGTTTTTATCGCTCGCTCTTCTGATTTAAGGCTGCAGACTCGCTTATTCCCTCAGCTTTCGTTAGTCCAGTTCTCAGGAAGACGTCAATGTAGTGTATCTCATCAGATACTTTATGAATCATTTCAGATTCACATCCCTTGGTAGACATTCAAGCATGGGACTTGTGTGCACAGGGTAATGATAGCCTGTTTCTTTTACGCGTTCGGTGAAACTATGAACGAATACCGCTAGAGAAACTAGCATGTCTTGTGTCTTTTCTCGGTGAAGAGCCCGAAGAGGAACATCCACCTTTCAGCGGTAGTTTCCTACACACTGCGCGTAGTGACCTAACCCTCCCGCTAGCAAAGAGTCTAGCATCTGCATTGCTAGCTTGTTTTCAGAGAACAGAACGATGATTTGCTAGGCTCCCTAGGACCCATAGAAATTCAGTAGTCCACCAGATATGCCTCAGTGCTCACTGATTGTGTATCGGAGCTTGTCATCAGGGCTGGATTTCTAGAGTCACGAAACGAGCGAATGAACGGGTTTGTGCGACTAGTGTGGCCATACACAAGCAGCGATGTCGAATTACATCACAACTAAAACAAAAAGGAGATCCCATGGCCTTTCCAACTCCCAATGCAGACGAAAGCCTCATGTCAGACGAGATTGTGAATGCTAGCGAGACACCCGACAAGCACATGGACGCTCCGTTCATTGGCAACTTCCACAAGACTTTGCCACATAACGAATTCGGTGAAGTCGTTCCAGCTGCCTACCGAAAGCTGGAACGCGTGTGCATCGAAATGGAAGCTGGAGCTCCACGGAATTTTGAAGAGGTACCCAGTGGCCCCCTGGTCCCATCAGCCACCGATCCTCAGACAGCATTCATCCTGGGCCCGTCACCAACATCTGAAATCCATGCCTTGACGAAGTCGGTGGGGAAATTCGTCAGCCCCCTGGCTGGCGCAGCAAGCGAATCGCTAGGACCGGATCCGAAATCACTAGAGATGCTGCCTGCACCAGGTTGCCGTTCACTCACAACCACCGCTGAAATGGTGGAGCTCTACTGGATGGCACTGTTGCGCGACGCGCCGCTGCTCGCGTTCCAGACGGATCGCACACCTCCTGAGGCAGGATGCGCCAATCTGGCCGCCCATAATGGACAATTGGGCTACAACATCTCCAATCGAGTCAACGATGCCCGCAATGCCGTGAACCGTATGTTCGACATTGCCATTCAGCACGACACGGACTTCGGTAAACTGCGCGCACCGCTCGATGTGGCACCAGGTGCTGGTGGCGCAAATATCACCTTACAGACCCTTTTTCGGAGCGGTCTGCATGATGAAGGTTTCGGCCCATTGGTCAGTCAGTTTTTCCTCCGTCCTATTGGATATGGCACACAAACCATTGACTCAAGGCAGGTTCCCTATATCGCGAAGCAGGATTTCCTCACGACGCATGGCGACTGGTTATTGGCGCAAAACACCGGCAAGGACAAGTACGGACGAGACTACGGGGGCTGCAACAACTATTCGGACCAGTTGCACCGCGGGGCAAGCTACTATCCAGCGGGAAACCCTTTACGCTACATCTCGACGATGCGCGACCTTGCGCGATTTGTAAACCGAGACGCGTTGCATCAAGCGTACTTCAACGCGGCCCTATTCCTACTTGGTGTTGGTGCGCCTCTCGATGAAGGCAACCCCTATCGTGGAAATCGCTATTCTCGCGAACTCGGATTCGCATCTCTGGGCGGTCCAGACCTGCTTACGGTGGTGTCAGAGGTAGCTAGCCGAGCCCTCAAAGTCGTGTGGCGACAGAAATGGCTAGTACACAGGCGATGTCGTCCTGAGGTGATGGGTGGGTTGATCCAGATGCAACGCAACGGCTTCGGGAGCACGGTACGAGAGTATGGCCTACCGACTAGTGTGTCCGGTACGCCAGACTTTCAGGCCAAGCTGAATGACACGCTTGACGCAGTTCATACCCACAATGCCACCCTCAACGGTGGTGCGGGAACCTTATTCCTGCCAATGGCGTTTTCTGCAGGCTCACCAAATCATCCAGCCTATGGCGCAGGGCATGCCACAGTGGCTGGTGCTTGCGTTGCAGTGCTTAAAGCCTGGTTCGATGAAGACACTATCCTGAAAAAGGTCTTCGACAGCGCAAATGCTAGCGCGTCGACAGGGAAAATCAGTCCAAGTGATCCACCAGGTGGTGTTGTCAAGCTCCTACAACCTGGGTATCGACAGACGGGAGCTAACCTCGAGGGTTTCTGCGACCCTCAAGAGTACCTCGGGGCTGATGCTGACAAGCTCACAGTGGGAGGAGAACTGAACAAACTCGCCAGTAATGTTGCGATGGGGCGTTCTATGGGAGGAGTGCATTGGCGGTCTGACAATACCAGAAGTCTACGGTTGGGTGAAGAGATCGCCATCGAAATCCTACGTAAACGTTCTGCGGAGTATGCAGAACGACCGATGTCTTTTACCTTTCGATCCTTTGATCGGCAACGAATACACATCACGCAGGGGCAGGTCCGGAAATCATAACGCTGAGTCCTGAGTGCCGAATGACTAAGGTGTTGAGGTATGTGCATACCGCATGCCTCAACACCGTGGACTCAGCTGCTGAAGAGATGCATTACTGAAAAGAATTCAGTTGATACGCGAACAGTCAGTGCGCACTCACGTTCTTCTCAGCCATCTGTTTTTTCGCCACCTTCATTTGTTATCTTAAAGGATGAATTTTGAATCTGGACAATATCGCTTTGACTCAGAGATCTTCTTCCTTGACCTGAACCACACCCTCATTGCCTTTCCATGACTGCTGCATCTATTTCTGATCTGAGGTTCTCGCGTTGTCACACTTGCCACTCAGCAAAAATGGGTAGACAATCCTACAATCAAGACCGCTAGAACTACGCGGAAATTTGGCGCTGCCTGAGGGGTAAATTTCTACCTACTACAGATAAGACAACCGAACTACATGGAGAAAGGGGTAGAAATAGTTCAGGCGAGAGCTTACAGTCGCTTCTTCCCTTTACACCCCGACTGCCATGCGGATCGGATGGACGGTTTCTGCAATCCCATAGGGTCCAGTCAAGTCTACCTGCTCGGGATCGACATAGGTTCCGAACAGCCGATCCCACACGGTAAACCACACCCCGAAATTCGCCCCCGCTTGCCCCATCCGCTTGAGATGGTGCACTCGGTGGTAGCGAGGCGTGACGAAAAGCCACTCCAGCCTTCGGGATTGCCAAGTCACGTTCATATGCATCCAGTTATTGGTGAGGACCAGCATGTAGGAATAGAGCGGAAAGAATAGCGCCGGCACCGGCTTGAGTAAGGGGAACGTCAAAAGATACGGAATAGTAGCCAGAATGATTTGAGGAAAGCTCGCTCGAATACCGGCCAGCCAGTACAGTTCGGTTGGGGAATGGTGCCAGCGATGGATCGGCCAACCCGATGACGTATGCCAAAATCGATGCATCCAATAGGCGATTCCGTCGAGGAGGACTAAGAACACGAGCAACTTCAACCAAAATGGAAGCGCCTGCCACCGCCAGTAAGAATAGTTCGGAAACGGGATGTGGTTCGTCACCTGTGCGGCGAAGGGGAAAAAGATTTGGTACGTGGTGAGGGCCGCTACATCCTGCAGAAAGACTTGAAGGTAGGGCACCGGGCGGGCGGGCCACCAGTACTCCGCTACGAAAAAGAGCAGGCCAATTCCCCAATAAATCGCGATCCCGTCCAGCGCAAAGACCTGAGCAAGTACATCGAGCATTGCTGCACCGTGGGGAATGACCTTCGAGCGCCACCGGACGAAATGGTGAGGCGGAAGCATCGTCTATTTGAGAGACACCGGTCAAGCCAATACGGCTCTTTGTCCCCTCTTCTTAAGGAGGGGGGGGACGGATGTTCTCTTAGATGGGAAGATCACACTCGCAGAAAGAGGCGTCATCGATATGGCACGTAAAGAACATGCTCAATGTGTGCAGCAGCAACGCTTCCAAGAGAAGCACTGAGGGCTAGACATTAAATCTAAAGTAGACGATGTCGGCTTCCTTGATGATATAGTCCTTGCCTTCGAGACGAAACAAACCTTTTTCTTTTACTTTAGCCTCCGACCCACAAGACAACAGATCATCGTAGTGGTAGACCTCGGCTCGGATAAAACCCCGTTCCATGTCAGAGTGGATCTTGCCCGCAGCTTGAGGAGCTTTGGTATTTCTTGGGATCGGCCAGGCACGGGATTCGATTTCGCCGGCCGTGAAGAAGGTGATGATGTCCAGCAAGGTATAAGCTTCGCGAGTCAATCGAACAAGACCTGACTCCGTGAGTCCCATTTCTTTCAGAAAGTCTGCCCGTTCGCTGTCCGGCAATGACGACAGCTCCGCTTCGAGTTGCCCACAGATGGTCACGACCCGAGCGCCGCGTGTGGCCGCAAACTCGCGCACCGTCTGAACCATGGCTTCGTCGGCATTCTTCCCTTCGGATACATTTGCAACAAACAACACCGGCTTCGCGGAGAGTAATTGACATTCGGTGAGAATCAGCCGTTCTTCCGCTGTGTATTCTCGATTACCCAACCACTCGCCTTTATCGAGCTGCCCGATAAGCCGTGTGAGAAATTCCACTTCAAATGCGGCTTTCTTGTCTCCAGCCCGGACTTTTTTTTCGGTTTTTTGTTTCCGCCGATCGAGCGTCTCGAGGTCGGAGAGCATGAGCTCGGTTTCAATCACGCCGATGTCGCGGAGCGGATCGACGCCGCCGCTGACGTGAACTACGTCGGTGCTTTGAAAACACCGAACTACATGCAACAGGGCATCGACTTCTCGGATATGGCCAAGAAATTGATTCCCGAGGCCTTCTCCTTTACTCGCTCCTTCAACCAATCCGGCGATGTCTCGCACTTCCAACGTGCTGTAGGTGGTTTTCTTCGAGACAAACATCTCCGTCAGTTTCACAAGGCGAGGGTCCGGCACGACTGCAACACCGGTATTGGGATCAACCGTGGCAAACGGATAATTAGCCGCCAGCGCCCCACTGCCGGTCAGCGCATTGAAAACCGTCGTTTTGCCGACGTTCGGTAACCCGATCATGCCGCAACACAGTCCCATTAGTTCTCATCCTCTCCTTCGTTCACAACCTTCTCTCTGACATTAAACTGATTCATAGCCGCTTCTGGGCCGCGATGAATCAAACATTCCAGGGCATCGACCGTTCGTTCGAGGCAAGGCTCAAAAACAGTCATGTCATCCTTCGTCACCGGCTCCAAGACATAGTCGCTGGAATCTCGACCAGGCCCAGGCCGACCGATTCCAATTTTGATCCTGACAAATTCTGAAGTTCCGAGCGCCTCAATGATGGACCTGACTCCATTGTGCCCGCCATGGCCGCCAGAGAGCTTGATCCGTAGTCGCCCTGGATCAAGATCCAAATCGTCGTGCAGCACGATGAGTTCACGAGGGGTGAGGGAGAACTCGCGGAGCAGCCCTTTCAGCGGAGGACCAGAGATATTCATCCAGTCGAGCATACCGGCCAGCTCGACCAGCTCTCTTCCCAACCGCCCGGAGCCTCGTTGCGCGATACCGCGCGGCGAGAGTCGGATCGACCATCGAGCGGCAGCCCGCTCGATGGCCCACATGCCGACGTTGTGACGGGTCTGGGCGTAGGCTTTGCCGGGATTGCCCAGTCCAAGGAGAAGGCGCAACGTTATTTCTTCTTTTCAGCGTCTTTCTTCTCAGCCTTCGGAGCTGCGGCAGCATCTTTCTTCTCGCCGCCCTTCGCATCCCCGGCTGGCGCTGCAGCACCGGCTTTGGCCGGTTCGGCACCGGCTCCACCTTCGGCTCCGGCTTCTTTACCTTTCGCAGCGACCTCCGGTTCTCCGGCCGCTCCTGCACCGCTGGTCAACAAGGCTTCGAGTTTCGCATCCGACATCGGGGCTGCAACACTGACGACCATCTGATCGGCATCATCTAAGAAACGCACGCCCTCCAGGGCGCTGATTTCTTTGACATAGATACCGGTGCCGATGGTCAGGGCTGAGGCATCGATCTCGATGAGATCCGGCAGCGCAGCTGGAAGACACTCGACGTGCACATCACGCATGTTGTGGTGCAGCACACCGCCTTCCTTGACGCCGGCAGGGATCCCGCCGATGACCTTGATCGGAACTTTGACCCGAATCGGCTTACTCATGGAAATCTCAAAGAGATCCGCATGCAAGACGGCCCCGGTCACTGGATCGACTTGATAATCTCGCAAGAGGGCCGTGCGGTTCTGATTGGACTTTGCACCGTTCACCGTGAGTGAAATCAGCGCGGTGCTGCCCGCATGAGACTTAAGAATCTTGACCAATTGCTCTGGATTGAGGGTCAGCAAGAGACAGTCCCCTTGGCCGTAGAGCACGGCCGGGATTTTCCCCGCCCGCCGCATGGACCGTGCGGCTCCTTTTCCTGATTCTTCACGCATTGACACTGTCAAATCAAATTTCATGATCTTCCTCCGTCTGCTCCCCTTCGTACGTCACGCCTAATCCCATAGGCAATTTAGGCAAATAGTGAACTCACCGACTCGTCTTCATGAATTCGTCTGATGGCTTCGCCCAGCAGAGGCGCCACCGATAATTGATGCAGCTTCGGGCAGATCAGATCTTTGCCCCGCAACGGGATCGTGTTGGTCACGACGACTTGGGAGAGACACGATGCCTGCAACCGCTCCAGAGCCGGCCCCGACAGCACCGCATGAGTGCAGGCCGTCATCACCTCCCGCGCTCCGTGATCAAGACAGGCCTGTGCGCCCTGCACAATGGTCCCTGCCGTATCGATCATGTCATCCAAGAGCAACACGCTTTTCCCTTGCACCTCACCGATGATGTTCATCACTTGTGCCTGGTTCGGGCCTTCACGCCGCTTGTCGATGATCGCCAGATTGGCCTGGAGACGCTTGGCGAACGCTCGAGCCCGCTCCACACCGCCCGCATCGGGCGAGACCACGACCAGGTCCGCGATTTGTTTCTTCACGATGTAGTCCAGCAAAACAGGCAGGGAATACAGATGATCGACCGGCACATTGAAAAATCCCTGGATTTGGCCGGCATGCAGGTCCATCGAGAGCACACGATCAGCACCGGCCACCGTCATGAGATCCGCGACCAACTTCGCGGTAATGGGGACGCGCGGCTGATCCTTTCGGTCCTGTCGGGCGTAGCCGAAATAGGGGATGACCGCGGTAATGCGATTAGCCGATGACCGTTTCAGTGCATCGACGATGATCAACAACTCCATCAAGGAATCGTTGACCGGTTGACAACAGGACTGGACGACGAACACATCAGCGCCGCGCACATTTTCATCGATCTTGACCCGAATCTCTCCATCGCTGAAGGAGGCGACCGTCGCCTCACCCAGCTTCTGCCCCAGGTAGGCACAGATCTCATGGGCAAGCGCAAGGTTGGCGTTCCCAGAGAAAATTTTCAGTTCTCTGTTCATTCGAACTTCACTCTCTGAACTCTCGTTTCGCCCGCTAGGACGTGCTGGATTCTCTAGTGGTTCTTGTGCGGTGAGTGGCGGTGGCAGACTACACACCACCCCCTCGTTCTACTGCACACACGACTGGGGAAGCCAATTCAAAGGGAGGAACTGTATCGGAAATCGCTGTTCTCTGTCAACAAATGCCCGATTGAGCATGTGAATTCGCCAGTTATCCATAAGTGGCTGCCGTAAATACCTTGAACCGGGATTCAGGCAAAAAAGAGGTGTGCGCGCAACGGGCATCGACCTCGTTGCGAAATACCCCAAAGACCGTGGCACCGCTTCCGGACAACAACGCCGCTTCAGCTCCCATCCCAAGCAGTGTCTGTTTGATTTCAAGCAGGACCGGGTGCGCCGTGAACACCGGCCGTTCAAAATCGTTTTCAGCGACCCGAAGAACCTGTTCCCATGAGAGGTCGGATTGCCCTCCCAACATTCCGTGAGTATCCGAAAGCGGTTGCACTCCTGATCGAGTCGACGCAAGCTGCTGATACGCCCACTTGGTCTCGACTGGAAACCCAGGATTGACCAGCACAACCCACCGGTTCCCTTTGATTCGCACCGGGACCACCTTCTCTCCTCGCCCTTCCACAGCTGCAGAAGGAGCGAAAAAAAAGAACGGCACATCGCTCCCAAGCGCTTGACCAACGTGGGCCATCTGCTCCATCGACCATCCTAAATTCAACAACTGATTCAATCCGAGGATCGTCGCCGCCGCATCACTGCTCCCACCTCCCAACCCGGCTCCCATCGGAATTCGCTTAGCGAGCACCAGATCCACTCCAACTGCTTGTCCACTGTACTCAAGCACTGCCGCTGCGGCTCGATAAACCAGGTTGGACGAGTCTGTCGCCAACGAAGGATCATCGCACCGCATGGTGATGGTCGAATGGCTGTCGGTCAGGGAAACCGTGAGCTCGTCTTCCAACCGCACGGTCTGCATCAACGACCACAGGTTGTGGTATCCGTCCGGCCGACGGTCGAGAATCCGAAGAACGAGGTTGATCTTGGC
>CABVRR010000004.1:19342-73922 GCA_902500705.1 uncultured Nitrospira sp. | reverse complement strand
GCCTCGACGTCGGTGACCGGCCCTTCCGCCGAGAACGCGACGACTCGTTCGATCAGATTCTCCAGCTCCCGGACGTTGCCGCGCCATTCGTGTTCCAGCAAGACATGCATCGCTTCCGGGCTGATCACAGGCTTTGGCTTCCCGCTTTCCTTCGAAAACCGCTCCAGAAAGTGACTGACCAATAACGGAATGTCGCCGGTGCGCATGCGCAAAGGTGGGAGTCGGATAGGGATCACGTCCAACCGATAATAAAGGTCTTCCCGGAACGAACCGTCTGCAACAGCTTTTTCAAGATCCTTATTGGTAGCGGCCACCACTCGTACGTCGACTTTGACATCTTGACTGCCGCCCACCCGCCGAAACTCTCGCTCCTGGATGACACGCAGCAGCTTGACTTGAATCGTCGGGGTCGTATCGCCGATTTCATCGAGAAAGATGGTCCCTCCGTCGGCGATTTCGAATAACCCGGCTTTATTGGCAATCGCCCCGGTGAACGATCCCTTCATGTGCCCAAACAGCTCGCTCTCCAACAAGGTTTCCGGCACGGCGCTGCAATTGACGGCTACAAACGGCAGGGGACTTCTGGCGCTGTTGTAATGAATTGCACGGGCGACCAACTCTTTGCCCGTTCCACTTTCGCCGCAGATGAGAACATTGCTTTTTGAATCGGCGACTTTCCGAACGACGTCGAATACTTTCTGCATAGCCTCGCTTTGGCCGACCAGCTGCGAGAACGACGACTGGCTCGCCATCTCTCGCTTGAGAAGCATGTTCTCGGTCGTGAGCCGCCGCTTCTCCAACGCATTCCGGATGATCAGCTGGACTTCATCGACCTGGAACGGTTTCGTCAGATAATCGTACGCACCTTGTTTCATCGCCTCCACGGCGGAATCCGCGGTGGCGAAGGCCGTGATGATCAAGACGACCGTTTCCGGCGAGGTGGCCTTGACGGCTTTCAGAACCTCCATACCGTCACTCTTCGGCATTCGCAAATCGGTGATGACCAAATCAAAGATTTCTTTATTGAGAAGCTCAATGGCTTCTTCACCGTCCTCGGCAGTGGTCACCACGTACCCAGCGCGTTTGAGCATGATGCTCAAGACATCGCGCAAACTTTGCTCGTCATCAACGACTAGAATCTTTTCCACGGTTCTCTACCTTCGTGCCAAAGTCGCACCCCTGAGTCCGCCGTGCGCGACAAACAGACCCCAAATCGTGTCCCTTGCCCTTCCTCGCTCTCGACTTTGATCCATCCGCCATGAAGATCGACGATGCGATGAACAGCCGCCAATCCCAAGCCCGATCCTCGCCTTTTGGTGGTGAAGAACGGGAGGAATATTTTGCCGAGATTTTTCTTCGAGATGCCTTCCCCGGTATCCTGGAATGAGACCTCGACCACCTCAGCTTTCCTTCCGGCGGCATCGACTTGCCTACACCCCGTCGTAATCGTGAGTTGCCCGCCCTCAGGCATGGCATCGAAGGCATTCACCGCCAGATTCCAGAACACTTGTTTCATCTGATCCTGATCGACTTGCGCAGGCAGCGCCCCGGTGCATGGAACGGCCACGATGGTGATGTTTGTTCGGCTTCGTGCTTCATGGTGTACCAGATCAAGGGTCTCAGCAAGGACTTTGTTTAAATCATGTTCCGCTAAATTCAGGGCCGGCGGTCTGGCATACTGAAGAAATTCCGTGATGATGGTATTCAACCGCGTTGCCTCCCGAACCGCGATGTCCATCAGGCGCTGGCTGGTGTCGTCGGCCTGGAGATCTTTTCGAAGTATTTGCATCGCTCCGGCCAGCGCGCCTAGGGGATTCCTGATTTCGTGCGCCATCCCCGCCGACATCTCCCCCAGACTAGCCAGCCACTCTTTCCGCTGCATTTCTTCTTCGAGGTCGCGGATCTGCGTGAGGTCTTTGAACACCCCAACCAGTCCCGTTGTTTCACCTCGCTCATGCAACGGCGCGAGCGTCATGCCGAGAATCAATCGATTGCCGTCGGATCGCTTGCACTCCACTTCGAACCGCATGTTGGCAGACGCATCTTGCACGCCGTCGCCATCGTGCTGGGCGGGGTGCCAATTAAACACGTCCCGCCATGGGCGCCCTCGTACCTGCTCAAAACTGTGACCTATGGCTTCCTGTGCCGCGGGATTGAATGAGGTAATTCCACCGTTCTCATCCGTGGTAAAGACGCCGCTGCTGATACTATGGACAATATTTTCATGAAATACTTGGAGACGGTTCAGCCCTTGGTCTTTTTCACGGATCGATTGATCGGCTAATCGAAGCTGGTCCGCAAGGGCTCCGCTTAAAAACCCGACGACCAGGAACGCCAAACTGTAGACACCGAACGCGTGGAGCGTTTCAGCGGCGCTGAGGTCCGCGCGAGGCAACCATCCCCAGACCTCCGCAAGACCATAGAGTTGCACATTGGTCAGAACGCCGAACAGGATGATGCAGAGGCTGGCTGTTAAAAGACCCACTCGACGACGCGGGACTAAACTTGCAACCGTCACACTGATGACATAGAGGACGACAAACGGGCTTTCAATTCCCCCCGTCCTTGCAATCAAGACCGTCTCGATCAAGAAATCGACAACAATCTGCGCCCACGCGAACTGTACCAGGCCATGGGGCGTGGTGAGCCACCGAAACAGGAGAGCGTAGAGGATCGTGACGGCATAGGTAAAGATGATCAGGGCATAGAATGTTTCAACCCGTTCGCCTTTGGTGACTTGAAAGAGGAGGGACAGTCCCAACAGTGCGGTGACGAGAATGACTCGCCACCTCATCAACCAGTAGATTCTCGTCTTACTCTCGTCCATGGGCTCATGCGTCATCGCGACGCGATCAGTCCCATACCCACGTTCATCGAGAAAGTACCTGCTTGAATGACAGCATGGTGGGGCCTATGCAGATCCTCACGGCCGGCGTCAGTCCTTCCCAAGGAATACACTCCCACGAATCGCGCGTGTCCGCTGTCAGGAGCTGATCGCCTGGGCCATGGTGAAGATAGGCAAATACATGGCTACTACGATGAATCCGATGACGACTCCCAGAAAGACCATCATGATCGGCTCTAACAATGCGGTCAGGGAGGCGACCGCCTGATCCACCTCGTCCTCGTAAAAGTCGGCGACTTTCCCCAGCATAGTATCGAGCGCGCCCGTTGATTCGCCGACGGCGATCATGTGTGTCACCATCTTGGGAAACACCTGGCTTTTGGCAAGCGGCTCAGAAATCGTCTTGCCCCCGCTGATGCTCACCCTGGCATTGACCAGGGCTTCTTCGACAATTTTATTGCCTGAGGTCTTTGCGCAAATCGTCAAGGCATCCAACAGAGGAACACCGCTGGTAATAAGCGTCCCCAATGTTCGGGTGAATTTCGCCACCGATGCTTTTCGTATCAAATCTCCAAAAACCGGCAGTTTGAGGAGCACCTTGTCGATTTGGTACTTCCCGCGAGGGGTTGCGTTGTACTTCTTGAAGCCCATGACGGCAAGAATTACCCCGCCAAGAATGATGTACCAGCTCGACTGGGCGAAATTACTGAGGTCAATCACGAGTTGAGTCGGCGCGGGGAGTGCCACTTTTCCGCCGGACATGTCCTTGAACATCTTCTCGAACACCGGAATCACGAAGATCATCAATACCGCGATGACGATAAACGCGATACCTAAAATCGACGCCGGATAGACCATGGCGCTTTTGATTTGCCCCTTCAACTTCATCGCTTTTTCGATATACTTGGAAAGCCGGCCCAGAATGGTATCGAGCAACCCGCCGACTTCTCCCGCATGCACCATGTTGACATACAGATCGTCAAACACTTTGGGGTGCCTGCGGAGCGCGTCTGAAAACGTCGCCCCTCCCTCGACTTGGACTTTGATCTCACCCACTGACTTCCTGAGAGCCGCATTCTCCGATTGCGTGGATAAGATTTCCAGGCACTGAATCAAGGGCAACCCCGCGTTGATCATGGTTCCGAATTGTCTGGTGAACACGACCAAATCTTTTTCGCTGACCCCGCTTCCCAGCTTAAAGCTGAACCCCTCTTTGGCCGCTTTTTCCTCAAGACTCGTGACGACCACGCTTTGCTTACGTAGTTGTTCCACGGCTTCATCACGTGACTTCGCGACGAGCTCGCCTTTTTTTACCGCCCCGGATCTGCTCCGTCCGACATATGCAAACGTCGCCATAGATTCTCGTCCTGTTGTGGCCGCCTGAGCCGATTGTACGGGGAAATTTGGACTATGAAGCGAGTCTACTGGTGAGTCTGAAACCTGTCAAAAATAATTGAAATATTCGCCGAGCAGAGAAAATAGTCGTCGGCATGTCCCTAGAGGCTAGGCAAGAGGGGGTGCCGCATTCGTGTCACGATACCCTCGATACAAATAATGCAGGCCTGAGGAAAAGGTGAATCCGACCATCAGCACGACGAGTGGGTTGAGGATGGCGCGGTCGAGCCCTCGCCATGTCAACAGCACGATCAACAGCACATAGCTCAACTGAAACAGGGTCGTGCCTTTTCCCAAGAACGTCGGCGTCACATTAATCGGCGTACTCGTCACGTGAGCGACCACGGTACCCAGTAAAAGAATAAGGTCCCGGCTCACGACTAAAATAACAAGCCAAGACGGGACCAGATGCAGCATCGCCAGCGAGATGAAACTCGACGTCAGCAACAACTTGTCCGCAAGGGGATCCAATAACGTTCCTAACCGTGTCCGCTGATTCAGCTTACGGGCAAGATAGCCGTCAACGGCATCCGTCAGTCCTGCGACGAGGAGTGTCAGAAGCGCAAACCCATAGGAGCCGTACGTCAGGAACCCGATGTAGACGGGAATCAGGAGAATACGAAGAATCGTAAGACTATTAGGAATATTCATGAGCTGGAGAATGGAGTTGGACAGGCCTCTGGCTGGATGAAGGGAGGCATCTTAGTAAGCACGACATCGCTTGTCAACGAGTTGCGGGTTACACGGATGACCTTCTATAATCGATAGGTCTAGGGCGATCGTCAACTGTTATTTCGGAGGGATGAGGACGCATGAGTACATTGCCACTGATGTTCAAGAAGGAAGGATTGGTTGAGAAACATCAGCTTGAAGGGGTTGATCCGAGCGACCGCTATTTCAACCGCACCGTGCTGGTCAATCGGGTCCCGTCGGGATACTCAACGAAGATCATGTATGAAGCCTTCGTGGTTGAGAGTCAGCCACACTCCACCATCGCAGCGGCGGTAAAGGAATTAGTCGACAAACTTCAAGGGTTCGGGTTCACCCGTATACGAACACGAGCCAATTTCAAGGGGACACGGTATCTTGCCGAAAAAGAAACGTGGATCGACTACCCCGACCTGCCTTAATCTGAACCGATGAATTCGTGATAGACCAGATCATGAATCACCGGACGGAATGCTCGGATCGCCTCATTCTTGCTCGAAGGATGTACGCGATTTGAGAGCAATACCACCTCGAGTCTCCGCTCAGGGTCGATCCAGATCGACGTTCCCGTGTAACCCAGGTGTCCGAACGATCGAGCTGAGAAATAGCGCCCAGCCGATGAACGTCCGGATGGAGTATCCCACCCAAGAGCCCAGCTGGAAGACTCTCCTGACATCTGTCGTCTCGTAAATTCCTGAACCATGTTCCGTTCAAGAAAACTCGCTTGCCCGTGATACGCTTGTAGCCATTCGCCCGTGATCGCTAAGACCGTATCGATGCTTCCGAATAGCCCAGCATGGCCGGCTTCGCCACCCAACGCCGCCGCATTCTGATCGTGCACTTCTCCACATAACAGATGCCCTCGCCAGTGATCCATCTCCGTCGGTGCCACCCCGCCGAGGTTGCCATCTCCGCTACCTGAGAATAGATCGCTTTTCCCAGACAAGATGAATCCGATTCGTAGCCTCCCTAACTGGCGCACGATATGTTCAAGAAAGTAGTCGTTCATCGATTGGCCACTGATTCGTTCGACAATCATGCCGAGCACGATGAAACCGAGATCACTGTAGAGGCTGCGCGTGCCCCGCTCATAGACCGGAGCCTCAGCCAGAATGAGGCTGAGCATCGACTGTTTGGCCTGTTCTCGTTCTTCGGCCGACGACGGAATGGTTCCATCTGGACTGAGCCGTTCGTAGAACCCTCGCCAGCCAGGCAATCCGGATGAATGTGTCAGGAGGTCTCGCATGGTCGCCGATCCGATGGAGACATCGGCACATTCTGGAAGATGATCGGCCACATGGTCATCAAGTTGACACTCGTCTCTCTGCATCAGCAGAACGAGCGCCGTGACGGTGGCCAATGGTTTTGTCAACGAAGCCAGGTCATAGATTGTGGAGATGTCGACAAGAGGCCCGGGAGGAACCGTTGACAGGTGACCGGCGGCAAAGTGAGAGACCGATCTGCCTTCGTACCGCACCCCCAATACGGCCCCTGGAAACACCCCATCGGCAACAGCTCGATCGAGTACGGTTTGGATTACGCCGAAATCAGGCATTGGGGTGACGATCGACGAGAGATGCTGAGGAAAACGACCGGGTGCCCAGCAGGGTCGGCACCATCAACCGAAACGATCACCGGGTAGGACTTGACTCTCCTTCCAGCTTTTCTTCCTGTACGGCACCATGATCTTGGTACGCCTCACTGGATTCCACATCCAACATTCGCTCAAAGGTGTGCAGCGTCGCCCGCATCCGCTCCACCATCAGCAATCGCTGCTTCTGTAAAATGGAGACGTCTCGTTGTGTGTTAGCCAGTTCGACTCGAGCTTGTCGGAACAGTTCGCTGGCTTTCAGCTCCGCTTCTTTGACGATCAACTCCGCATCCCGTTGCGCGCTTCGCTTGACATCCTCGGCCAAGGACTGTGCCGAGATCAACGTGCTCGACAACGTCGTTTCTGTCCGCTTCAACTCCGAGACTTGCTGTTCAAGCAACCCAATCCGGTCACGCAACGCGGCATTGTCCCGGTTCAGAAATTCGACGGTTTGCGCAATCTCTTCTAAAAAACGGTTGACCTCTTCTCGGTCATAGCCACGAAGCTTGACTTGAAAAACCATCTGTTGAATGTCGAGCGGTGTCATCTTCATGGCATCCCCCATTGCTTGAATCAATTCATTTGCCCCGCGAGGTCCTTTATCGATTGCACGACCGCGATCTGCAAAAACCAGATGGCTGCGATGACGATCAGCGGCGACAAATCTATGCCCATCGCCCAGCCCATTCGCCGCCGGATCGGGGCTAAGACCGGTTCGGTAGCACGCGTAAGAAATTGGACGATCGGATTCCATGGATCCGGGTTCACCCAGGAAATCAACGCTCGAGCGATGATGATCCAGCTATAGAACGTCAGGATATAGTCCAGTACCGTGGCGACCCCTAACAGCGTATTGCCTACTACAAACATCAGCCTCCAAGCTCCTGAGAACGTTTTGTTGCAGCCTCAACGGCATCGATCAACAAGCCTCTGAGACCGCCTTGCTCCAACCTATGCAAACCGGCCATCGTCGTTCCACTCGGGGACGCCACTTGATCTTTGAGCTGCGCCGGATGTTGTCCGGTTTCCAGAACCATTCGCGCCGCACCCAACACGGTCTGCGCTGCAAGCAGACCGGCCGTCTCCCGCGACAACCCCATCTTCACTCCACCATCGGCCATGGCCTCAATCATGAGAAAAACATAGGCTGGCCCGCTTCCACTCAATCCAGTCACGGCATCCATGACACGCTCGTCGACGGACACGACTCTGCCGACTGATTCAAAGATCTGCCGCGCACACGCGATCTCCTGCGCCTCCACTCCAGGGCCGGTCGCCAAGGCGGTCATCCCTTCGCCGACCATTGCGGGCGTATTCGGCATCGCGCGAATGGCGTGAGTCTGTGCCCCACAGGTTTCAAGAATTCGCCTGAGCGGTATGCCTGCAACGACTGAGATCACCAGTCGCTTCGCGAGCACACCTCCGATCTCTTTGAGAACATCGGCCGTGACCTGCGGTTTCACAGCCAGCACAACGACCTCTCCCGAGGCGACCACCTCATGATTCGTACGACCGACCTGAACGCCATACCGTTTTGTGAGATGATCCAGCCGGGCGGTGTCCGGATCCGCGACATGGATCTGCTCAGCCTTATAGCACTTAGACGAAAGCACGCCGCTGATCAACGCTTCTGCCATCCGGCCACCACCCACAAACGCGATGGTGTGCGTGAGCGCTGGGCTAAACATGACGCGCTCCAAAAATGGCGGTCCCGACACGAACCAGCGTCGCCCCTTCCTCGATCGCGACTTCATAATCGTTCGACATGCCCATCGACAGTTCATCCATGCTCACGGTCGGCAAGGCTAAGGCTGCGAGCTGCCGAGCGAGATCATGAAGTTTGCGGAAGTAGGGCCTGGCCGAATCAGGGTCAGCCGTCGGTGGGGGGATCGTCATTAACCCTTTGATACACATATGCGGGAGCTGAGCCAGCCTTGCTATCGAGTGGACAATGTCATCCGGATGAAACCCTGCTTTTGTCGGCTCCCCCCCGATGTTCACTTCCAGCAAAACATTTTGCCGACGACCGGCCTCTCCCGCCCGACGATCGATTTCATGCGCCAAATCGACCGTATCCACTGAATGAATCAGTTCAAACGAACCGATCACAGACCGTACCTTCCGTCGTTGCAACTGTCCGATAAAATGCCACTGAACCGGAGCCTGGGTGAACGAGGGGATTTTACCAAGCGCGTCCTGCACGCGATTTTCGCCCAAGATCGACAAGCCCGCGCCCACACCTTCCGCAATATCTTCAACCTTCACGGTTTTCGTCACAGCCACGAGCCGTACACTGCCGGCGGGGCGTCCGGCTCGTTCTTCGGCCAACCGAATCTTCGTCAGAATTGTGTGAACACGTTGTGCAATCACGTCTGGGATGAGCGTTTCCATTGTCCTCTCGCGTAAATCTGGCTCTCATTCAGCGAACCGTCCTTATTCTAGCGAAAGCTCTTCGGAATTGGCAGAGCCTGATTTATCCTCGTTTCACCGGTAATCCGATGGCACTCACCATGGTCCCGTTGACTTTCCCCTCACGCCGATAAGAAAAAAAGAGGTCTTCATGGCAAATCGTACAGAGATTGACGGTTGTGATGAATCGCGGAGCCACCCCCACACCCTGCGCCTGTTCTTTGACAAGCATTTTCAGATCAAGATGTGCTTTCCCCTCTTCGCTCATTCGAACGACATTCTTCCAATCGGGAAACTCCTGACACAGACGGTTCAGGACCGGCTCATCTACTTCATAACAGCAAGCCCCCGCTGAGGGACCAATACTGACCCGCACATGTTCTGGGCTTGAGCCAAAACGGGACTTCAGCAACGCCAATGTTTTAGGAACAATGCCCGCTACGGCACCCCGCCAACCGGCATGGACGGCGGCCACGACTCCGCGTATGGGGTCATGCATTAGAATCGGCACACAATCGGCTGTCCGCACCGCCACCATGACTCCTGGTTGATCCGTCACCAACGCATCCCAACCACCCATAAACCGGTCAGTCTGTGCTAGGGCACGGTCCACCACCAGCGCCTCTGTTCCATGCACTTGCTTCACTGAGAGCGTCCATGAAGATGATGACGCACCGGTCATGCCTTTCTTCGGAATCCCTACTTCCAGGCCGAGCCCCATCGCATGCCGACGAGTGCCGAAAAAATGGCGGACGTGACTCCCAGCATTCCCAAACGCCGGCACGGTAATAACCGATGGGTGTGCCATAGTTATCTTCCCTCGCGCATCATATTGAGGCTAGGCGTGCGATCAGTCTGTTTGCTTACGAAGAAAGGTCGGCACATCCCATTCATCTTCGGCCGTCAGCACGGCTCGATCCATCGACTCTCGTGCATCATTCATCCTTCTCAAAAACGTGGGGCGATCGAGGTCTTTGATCGGTCGATCGACTGCCAGGGACGCACCCATGCCGGCTAACATGGCCGGAGCGGCTTTGACCGGCCGCGCTCCCCGATCAGCTCCGATCGCAGCGGCGGATAAGTCCTCTTCTCGTTCAAACCCGGTCGCAATCACCGTAATGATCAGCTCTTCACCCATGTCCGGGTTGATGACCTGCCCGACAATGATATTGGCCTCTGAATCTGCCGTTTGCTGGATGATCGAGGCAGCTTCCTCGATCTCATGCAACGACATGCTGGGGCCTCCCGTGATGTTGAGCAGAACGCCGCGAGCCCCTTCGACGCTTCCCTCTTCGAGGAGAGGACTGCACATCGCCTTTTGCGCCGCTTCGATCGCCCGATTCGGCCCATAGGAGACCCCCATGCCCATGACCGCACGTCCGGTGTGCGACATGACGGTCCGAACATCGGCAAAGTCGACGTTCACATGTCCCGTCGTCGTAATGACGTCGGCGATGCCCTGAATCGCTTGCCGCAAAACATCGTCCGCGACTTTGAACGCTTCCAGAAGCGGAGTCGATTTATCGACGATTCCCAGCAGCCGCTGGTTTGGAATCACGAGCAAGGTATCGACATGGCGCCGCAAGTCGCGGATTCCTTCTTCCGCGTGTTTGTGGCGTCGTTGACCTTCGTACTGGAACGGCTTCGTGACAACGCCGACCGTGAGGATTCCCATTTCACGGGCGATGCTCGCGACGATGGGAGCGGCTCCGGTCCCGGTCCCCCCCCCCATTCCGGCCGTGACGAAGACCATGTCGGCTCCTTCGAGACATTCTCGGATATGCTCCTTGCTTTCAAGCGCCGCATCCCTGCCGATCTCCGGCTTTGCTCCCGCTCCCAACCCCCGGGTTCGTTCCGGGCCGAGTTGGATTTTATACGGCGCCAATGACCGATCAAGGGCCTGAAGATCAGTGTTCCCCGCGATAAAATCAACGCGCGCGAGGCCGGAGGTGATCATGGTGTTGATCGCGTTACACCCGGCACCGCCGACTCCGATCACCTTAATGCGGACCGGCGACAGTAGATCTTCCTGAAATGAGAACATGGGAGCACCTCCCTCACATCGCCTCGCATGACGACCCACCTGCCGCCCGCGAAGGGTTTACAGGTTAAAAGACCTCCAACACCCGCTTCGTCCAGCCACGCATTTTGGCCCAAGGCCCTCCATTACGCAGCCCTGCCGTTTCTAATTCATCGACATGTCGCCTGCCGTGCAACAAGAGACCGACTCCGGTTGAATGACTGGGATGACCGACAATATCACGCAAGCCTCCGACACCGGACGGGATGCCTCGACGTGCCGGCAAATTCAAGACCCTCTCAGCGGCATCAGGCATGCCCTCCAACAAGGAGGTACCGCCGGTAAGCACGACACCGGCACCCAGCATGCCTTCATAGCCGGCGCGCACAATTTCTCTTCGGACGAGCTCAAACATTTCCTCAACGCGCGGTTCCAAGATCTCGGCGATATCCCGCCGGGAAAACGTTCGCGCCGGACGATCTCCCACAGACGACACTTCGACGTTCTGATGCCCAATCACCAAGTCAGTCCGCGCAACACCGTACTGGGTCTTGATCTTCTCCGCCTCGGTCTGTGACGTATGAAGGCCGTAGGCCAAGTCTCTCGTCAAATTTTGGCCGCCGATGGGAAGGACTGCTGAGTGACGGATGCTGCCGTCCAGAAAAACAGCCAGGTCTGTAGTCCCTCCTCCCAAATCCACCATCACCACACCCAAATCGCGCTCTTCTTGACCCAATACGGCTTCACTGGATGCCAGCGGCTGCAGAATGATGTCCACGACATCGAGTCCGGCTCGATTCACGCACTTCACGATATTCTGCGCCGAGGTAACTGCACCGGTGATGACATGCACATTCACTTCCAAACGATTCCCGGACAGGCCTAACGGTTCACGAACCCCCTCCTGCCCATCGACCATAAACTCCCGAGGTAATACGTGAAGAATTCGGCGCTCATGGGGGATGACGGCGAGAGTACGTGCGCTTTCAATGGCTCGCTGAATATCCTCACGGGTCACTTCCGCCCGTTTCAGCGCCACGACGCCCTTACAGTTTTCTGCAGAAATGTGACTACCCGCAATGCCGGTATAAACCGAGTTGATCTGAACCGCTGCCATCAACTCCGCTTCTTCGACCGATTTTTTGATGGACTCGACCGTGCTTTCGATATCAACGACGACTCCTTTGCGTAGGCCTCGGGAAGGACTCGACCCGACACCGATAATGCTGAGCCCTCCGCCATCGTTGATCTCCGCCACGATCGCACAGATCTTTGTGGTTCCGATGTCGAGTCCCACCAAAATGTGATCCCGTTTCGGCACCCCAATCACCCCCCTTCCCGTACGACGATCCGATTCTCGTACCGGAGGTCGACTTCGTTCGCTCTGCGGCCGCGACCGTCAAAATTCAGTGTTTTCAATGTCGGTTTGACGCGTTTGAACCGTTCCCACTGTTCTCCGACCGCTTGCTCTCCGAACTGAAACCGCACTCCCTGCACAAGTGCAACGAGATTTGCCGGATTTTCGGCATTCACCTGCAACCGGCCCTCAAACGTATGTCCGATCAGTTTTGCAAGCTCGATGCCTGACGCAATGACCTGCCGCACCGATTCAGTTCCCTCCAATAAGCCTTTGGAATCAATACCCGTCACAAGCGGCAGCGCATCATCATCGGTCTGACCGAGCTTACTCAGGACATGCCCCTCGGCATCAGCCAGAAAGTTCTGAGAATCGGTACGGATAACCGCCGCAGGAATACGTTCGACTAAGAATATGCGCAACTCATGAAACGGAACCCGAGTTACTTCGGCCTCTTTGATCCACGGATGTGATTTCAGCTGTTCCTCAATGACGCTCGTCGCAATATGATGGAGTCCGGTGCCAGGCGTCACGTGTGCCAGATCAAGGACGTGCTGTTTATCGAGGTGCTTGCTTCCTTCAACCGTGACCGTCTTGATCTCCAGCACCGCCCGGAGCGCGGGACCGGAATAGTGCACGCTCATCATGATCAGCCCTATCACAAGTGCCGCACCGATCGTTGCACCGACCCATCGCACAAGAGTTTTTCGTCTGACTGTTTGCGCCCGGCCAGCTTCCTTCGTGACCTTCTCTCCCTGCGAATCCTTCCACTGATTTCTTCGTGGCTCTACGGAAGAAGGTCGCCGCGTTCTGCTCAAGAATCGCATCAGCATCACTCCTTCGGGATGCCCCAAGCAACACGATGCGCACGATCGAGCGCCGACTGCAGTATCCGTTCGACCAAGTCGTCGTACGTAATTCCCACTTGTGTGGCAGCCATGGGGAGAAGACTCGTCTCCGTCATACCGGGAGCCGTATTGATCTCCAGCACATACGGACGCCCCCTCGGCGTGATACGGAAATCGACGCGAGCAGCCCCTTCGCACCCCAACACTTCGTAGGTTCGCCTTGCCAACTCACTGACGTGGCGAACGACCTTGGGAGGGAACGGAGCGGGACAGAGATATCGGGTCTTGCCCTTCTGATACTTTGCCGAAAAATCGTAAAACCCTTCGGGCGCCACGATCTCAATGGCGGGCAGCACGATGGGACCGTCTGCTGCCGTTCCCAGAAGCGACACGGTTGCTTCATGCCCTGGGATATAGCTTTCAACCATCACCTCTGAATCATAACGATGCGCAAGGGTCAGCGCGTCTTTCCATTGGTTGCTGCGACGAACGATCGTCACTCCGATCGTGGAGCCCTGTGAAACCGGCTTGACGACGATCGGCAGTTTTAGTTTGACCTGCCGTAGGATTGTTGCCAATGACGGCCTGTCGGATTCCCTCACAACGGTGCCGGCAGGTAGCGGAATACCATGTGCGAGCAGGAGTGTCTTTGCCGTAGACTTGTGCATGCCCACCGCACTCGCGAGGACACCGGACCCGGTATAGGGGATTCCCATGGTTTCGAGAAATCCCTGGATCATTCCGTCTTCACCGCCCGGCCCATGCAGCGCGAGAAACGCCATGGCGACTTTCAGATCCTTCAAATCGTCATACAGACGATCCGTGACGTCGATGGCTACGGCGTCGTAGCCTCGACGAATCAGCGACTGATGGACGGCCTGACCGGTCTTCATCGAAATATCTCGTTCGGAAGATCGTCCCCCCATGAGGACGCCGATCCGCATATCGGTCAATCGAGCCATCGCTGCACCGCGTCCCTTTCGCTAGGCTTCACCCACGACTTTCAACTCCAACTCCAATGTGATCCCAATCGTTCGAGCCACCTGCGTGCGTACTTTCTTGATGAGCGAGAGCACATCCTTGGAACTAGCATGGCCCTGATTCACGATGAAGTTGGCATGTTTCGTCGAAACCTGCGCATCACCGACCGATGCTCCTTTGAGTCCTGCCGCGTCAACGACTCGCCCTGCCGAATCGTTCAGCGGATTCTTGAAGACACAGCCGGCGCTCGGCAACGTGAGTGGCTGCGTCTCACGGCGATAGTGGAGATAATCTTTCACGACCTTTTCGATCTCTGCTTTCACACCCGGCCTCAACTGGAGCCAGACTCCGACCACAATCCCAGGAGGCAATGCCGCTCGACGATACCCGAAGGTAATCGCCTCCGCCGGACAATCAATCAGTGCGCCTTTCGGCGACACCACTCGAACGGCTTTCACGGAATCCTTCATCTCGCCGAGTCGCGTCCCCGCGTTCATCACGACACAGCCTGCGACGGTGCCGGGAATACCTGCCGCCCACTCCAATCCCGCCAAGGACCGTCGGATGGCATGCCCGATCAGCGTCGGCATGCCGACACCGGCTTCGGCATACAACACGAATTCTGGCTCTTCCTTGATTCTTCGTAGCTTTTCCAGGCTAACCACCACGCCGCGAATGCCTTTGTCCCGCACGAGGACATTGGTGCCACCCAATACAAAAATCGGAAGTCGCTCTGTGCGCGTCTGCGTGACAAGGCGGACGACATCGTCCACATCAGCCGGCTCCACCAGCACATCGGCCGGACCGCCGATACGGAACGACGTATATTCTTTGAGCGGCGCGTTGAAGCGAACCACGCCGCGAAGACCGGCCACGGCAGACGCCAATCCACGTTCAGCTCGTATCGATTTTCTTTTCGGTCCATTCGTCACGTTAGGCTTCATGAGTCATCAAGCCGACTCAAGCCGCGCCAAAATTCCTGTCCCAGCCTTCCAGATATCACCTGCGCCCAACGTGAGCACCAGATCACCCGGCCTGAGATGCGGCAAGACATGATCCGGTAATGTTTCCTTCTGTTCGATAAACGTGACCGAGGGATGACCCGCAGCTTTGATCGTTTCGGCGAGGCTGGCCCCGGACACACCCGGTATCGGCTGCTCACCGGCGGCATAAATATCCGTCATGAATAGGAGATCGGCGTGATCAAAGGCATGTGCGAACTCTCCGATGCAATCTCGCGTTCGACTGTATCGATGCGGCTGAAACAGAACGACCAATCGGCGATCCCATCCCTGTCTGGCGGCAGCAAGGGTCGCTTTCACCTCAGTGGGATGATGGCCATAGTCATCGACAACCATGATATCTCCGACTTCCCCCCGCAAATGGAATCGCCGTTCGACTCCCGTGAACGCCGCCAGCCCCTTACGGATCAGGTCCACTGGAATCTCCAACTCCGTACCGATGGCAATGGCAGCCAATGCATTTGACACATTGTGAATCCCCGGCACAGCCAGACGGAAAGGGCCGAGGCTCTTTCCTCGGAAATGTGCCCGAAATTCAGCCCCCCATTGTCGAAGGCTGATATCCGTCGCCTTAAAGTCCGGCGCCGCCCCATCTCGATCGTGAAGCCCATAGGTGTGATACCGCTTGACCAATCGGGGGAAAAGTGCGGCCAGACGATCGTCGTCGGCACACAGAACCGCTACCCCATAAAACGGGATTTTATTGATGAACTCTAGGAAACTCTCGCTGATGCGTTCCATCGACCCATAGTGATCAAGATGTTCACGGTCCAGGTTGGTGACCGCAACAATGGTGGGAGAGAGACGAAGAAACGACCCATCACTTTCGTCAGCCTCTGCCACGAGTAAGTCACCACGTCCAAGCCGAGCGTGGCTGCCTAACGCATTGACCTTGCCTCCGATCACCATTGTGGGATCGAGGCCGCCTTGCGCCAAGACGTTCGCAACCAGTGATGTCGTCGTCGTCTTGCCATGAGCTCCGGCGATGGCTACCCCAAACTTCAGGCGCATCAGCTCGGCCAGCATCTCCGCTCTCGGAATCACCGGGATCTGCTTGGCCTTCGCCGCGACAACTTCAGGATTACTCGCCGCGACGGCAGAGGAAATGACGACGACTTGCGCCTCACCCACATTGGACTCCTGGTGGCCGATAAATACGTTCCCGCCGAGTTCTTCCAGTCGTCGCGTCGTCTCCGACACGTGCAGATCTGAACCGGTCACTTTGTAGCCCATCGTGAGTAACACCTCTGCGATGCCGCTCATACCGGACCCACCGATTCCGACGAGATGAATCTGCTGTATTTTTCTAAAGAGTGTCATGCGAGCCTGCCTTTGCCGTTCTGCTGAGACCTGTGATCGAATCCTTCGTTCCCCACCAACGCTAACCTCCGGTCGCTCGAGTAGATTGGTCGATGTCATGTGTCACTCCTATGAGCGCGTAACATTCTCCGACAATCACTTCACCGGCATCGATTCGCCTCATCTCCAAACTTTTACGCTGCATCGCTTCCAACCGCTGAGGATCCGAGAAGAGGGCGTCGACCATCTCACCCAGTTTGGTTCCGGTGAGATCCGTCTGCGGCACAACAATGGCCCCTCCCGCGGCTTCCATGGCCCGCGCATTCTTCATCTGATGATCATAGATGGCCGTCGGAAGAGGAATCAGAATGGCCGCCTTGCCGCAGGCCGTCAACTCAGCAATCGTCATCGCACCGGCACGAGCAATCACGAGATCGGCCGTCCGCAGCACGGCAGGCATATCATACAAAAATGGAACGACTGAGGCCTGGATCCCCTGCGCTCGATACGCCGCGCGGACGCGCTCCACATCACTCTCCCCGGTTTGATGCGTGATCGCGAGATCCGGAAGTCGTTGTCGCAAGAAAGACAATCCGTCCAGCACCGCACTGTTGATGGCCATGGCCCCTTGGCTCCCGCCGAAAATCAGTAGGTGCCGAGGATTCGATTTGTTCAACGTCCGGTTCTCGCTTGATTGCACGAAGAATTCTTGCCGGATCGGCGTTCCGACGACACGCACTTTCCGCCGATCAAACGAGATCCCGGCCGATTCAAATGCCAAAAAGATCCGCTGCGCAAAAGGAGCGACGACTTTGTTGGCCAATCCGGGATACGCATTCGGCTCCAAAATCACTCGGGCGATGCTTTTCAACGCCGCGGCAACCAGCATCGTCGGACTCGTATAGCCTCCCACTCCGATCACAAGATCAGCATGCCGCTGCTTCAGAATTCTCAAAGATTGCCAGATCCCAACGGGCACAGACAGCACGCCCCGAACGACATCCAATAGTCCCTTCCCCATGATCGGCTTTGCGGTGATCATGATCAACTCAAACCCCTCATGAGCGAGCACCCGCGACTCGACCCCGCGCACCGTCCCGACAAAGAGAATGGTCGTCGACGGATCGCGGCGCAGGAACTCTCGAGCCAGCGCGACCGCCGGATACAGATGCCCACCGGTGCCTCCTGCGGCAATCACAATCGTCATCGTCGACTGACCAAGCCACGCCCGCTTCGCTGTCCGACCTCTTCTCGCCCGGTCTGTCGATCTCGCGAGATATTCAGCAAGATTCCCACTCCCACGAGGCTCATCACCAAGGAAGACCCCCCATAACTCACAAACGGCAAGGTCAACCCTTTGGTCGGCAAGAGTCCTGTGGCCACACACGCATTGATCAACGCCTGGATCCCAATGAGCGTCGTGATCCCGACGCCCAGATATCGCCCGAACGGCATCCGTGCGCGCGCCGCAATCTGAAATCCACGAATCGCGAAGACGGCAAAGAGCAGAATGATGAGCCCTGTCCCGAGCAATCCAAGTTCTTCGCCGATCAACGCCAAGACAAAATCGGTATGCCCTTCCGGGAGAAAGAACAGTTTCTGCCGACCCTCGCCTAAACCGACTCCGAATAATCCCCCTTTGCCAAACGCCAAGAACGACTGTCTGATCTGATACCCTGCTCCAGTCGGATCCTTCTCCGGATAGAAGAATGCTGTGATTCGTTGCCATCGATGAGGATACAACCAGATCGATAACATCCCTACGACCAACACCACCGGCACAAGTCTGAGGAGGTGGAGTACCTGTGCCCCACCAAGGAATAACATACCCGCGGTAACTACTCCGATCACCACGACAGTCCCGAGATCCCGCTCCATCAAGACCAAGCAGCTGAGAAGACCGATCACCGCAACCGCCGGCATCAGGCCATCGCCGAAGCTCTGAAGTCGGCCTTCCTTTTTTGTCAGATAGGCTGCGAGATAGATCACAGCGATCAGCTTCACCATTTCGACCGGTTGAATTGAAATCGGTCCAAGGTGCAGCCATCGTCGTGCCCCCTTCACCTCTACCCCGATCGACGGGATCAGCACCATCACCAGCAACACCGTAATGAGACCAAGAAGAGGGAGCGCCAACCGCTTCCACCAGATATAGTCGATTCGAGACACCACATGCAGCAGCACAAGCCCGAGCGTCAGCCAAGCCAGCTGTCGCTTCAGGAAGTGCCAGGAGTCGCGCAAATCCTTGTCTTCTCCCGCCATCACGGCGCTTGCGCTGTACACCATCACCAAGCCGACGAACGCAAGCGCAACCGTGATGATCAATAAGAAATGATCCAGCTCCACCTGCTTCGGTGCGCGCGGGTTGCCCGTAGGCCACGGCAACGCCAAGGCCCCTTCCGATCGCTGTGACATCGTGTTGTGTCAATGCTCCTCTGTTGTACGGTCCGTCATGCCGACAATGAGTGCACGAGCGCTTTAAACTGCCGTCCTCGATCTTGATAATCAGCAAACATGTCGAAGCTCGCGCAAGCCGGCGACAGCAGAACCACCTCGCCGCGACCGGCTCCCGAGGCTGCTGACTCAACCGCTTGCTTCAAAGTGTCGGCCCGTTCAATCGCCTGATAGCCTTCCACCGCCTTTGCAATCACCGGCGCCGCCTCTCCGATCAGAATGAGCCGCTTCACGTTCCGACGAATCATGGGGGCCAATCGAGAAAAATCTCCCCCCTTATCGCGTCCACCGGCGATCAGCCATATCGGTTGATCGATACTTTCCAACGCCTTGAGCGTCGCATCCACATTGGTTCCTTTGGAGTCATTGATGAATCGTACACCCCGCCGTTCCCGCACGATCTCCAACGCATGCTCCAAGCCCGGAAACTCCCTCAGGACTTGACGAATCACGTCGAGAGGGCACCCGCTCACGAGCGCGTAGGTCGCAGCCACCATTGCATTTTCTACGTTGTGATTGCCGATGATCTTCATGTCGGCCCGTGCGCAGATCTCCTCAGTCCGACCTTCTAGCGTCGTCATGATGCGATCTCGATCGAGATAGGTCCCTCCGGCCAGATCGGACGGCAACGTCTGGGTCCTCGTAAAACCCAGCACGCGAGCCTTCGTATTCCGTCGCAGAGGAGCCACTCTGTCATCATCCAAATTGACGAGGGCGTAGTCGGACGCCGTTTGGTTCTCGAATATTCTGGTTTTGGCCGCGATGTATTCGTCGATCGACGGATAGCGATCCTGATGGTCCACCGTCACATTCAAGATCCCGGCAATCCATGGATGAAACTGCTCGACGGTTTCCAGCTGAAAACTGGACACTTCCACCACCAACGCGTCGTACGGAGATGGACCGTTCGCCTTCACGGCTTGCAGCGATCGGACCGCGGCTTCGCTGATCGCCGTGCCAAGATTCCCGCCGACAAAAACTCGTTTTCCGCTTTCTTGCAACATCTTCCCGATCAACGTGACGGTCGTGCTTTTCCCATTGGTACCGGTCAACGCTAGAATCGGCGCAGAAAGAAAACGCGATGCGAGATCGAGCTCACTGATGACCTTTACCCCTCGGCGACGAACCCGCTCAAGCGCTTCCGACCGATAGGGGACTCCCGGGCTGATGACGACAAGCTCAGCTGAGTCGAGAGCCGACTCGTAGTCGCCGCCCAGCACAATGCGGGTTGCCGTCTGATCCAAAGATCCCAGCACACCGAGCAGCTCTCCTCGTTCCTTCCGGTCCGCCACCGTCACCACCGCACCGGCTTCTTGCAAGAGACGCGCAGCAGCGACGCCGCTCCGCGCCAGTCCGACGACTGTGACTCGAGTCCCTTCCAATTGTGCGGTGTCCAGCTCCACCATTCCCTTTACCTCAGCTTGAGCGTGCTCAAGCTGAGCAGCGCCAACAAAATCGCGATGATCCACAGCCGCACGACGACTTTCGGCTCTTCCCAGCCTTTCATCTCAAAGTGATGATGGATAGGAGCCATGAGAAAAATCCGCTTGCCTCGAGACTTGAATGACGCGACTTGAAAAATGACTGAGACCGCCTCGATCACGAAGACACCGCCCACCATCAGCAACAACAACTCATGTTTGCTGATGACCGCAACCGTCCCGAGAGCCGCTCCAAGCGGCAGCGAGCCGACATCTCCCATAAAGACCGAGGCCGGATAGGTGTTAAACCACAAGAAGCCAAGACTCGAACCCAAGATGGCCGCCGTAAAAACCGCCATTTCTCCGGCTCCGTCGATATGCTGGATCAGGAGATATTCCGACATTAATCGGTGACCGGTGATGTACGCGACGACGGTGTACGCCAACGCGGCAATCATCACCGGGCCGACGGCCAGTCCATCAAGGCCATCCGTGAGGTTGACGGCATTGGAACTCCCGACGATCACCAGTACGGCAAACACGACATAAAACCATCCTAAGTCCGGCGTGAAATTTTTGAAAAACGGTACACTGAGCTTCGTGTTGTAGCCAGGCAACGCGTACAGGACCAGAGCGACCATCAGCGCGACCAGTATTTGAGCGGTGAACTTTTGCGAGGCCGACAGTCCTTTTGAGCGAGCCTTGATGAACTTGAGATAATCATCCGCAAACCCGATGGCGCAAAATCCCAAGGTCGCGGCCAACACCAGCCAGACGTGAGGCCGCGAGATGTCGGCCCACAGCAGCGTGGACAGCGTCACGGCGAAGATAATGAGAATTCCGCCCATCGTAGGTGTACCGCTTTTGGCCAGATGCCGTTTGGGTCCGTCGTCACGGATCCGTTGTCCCAGCTTGATTTCCTGGAGCTTACGAATCACCCACGGCGCGAGCACAAAGGCAATCAAAAACGCCGTCACGGCAGCGTAAATGATGCGAAAACTTTGATAGCGAAAAACGTTCAAAAACGAGAATTCCGTATGGAGCGGATACAGCCAGAGATACAGCATAGTTATGAAGATCCGTTACGAAGCCTTGCGTGCCTTCCCTGTTGTGCCCTGAAGTGCATCGGCGACCAGCTCCAACTGCATGCCGCGCGAGGCTTTGATCAGCACGGCATCGCCAGGCTTGACGACTGTTTTGACGACCGTGGCGGCAGTTCGTGCGTCCGGCACTTCGAGAATATGGGATTGATCGACCCCCCCCTGTTTCGCCCCAGTGGCGAAACTCCGCCCTAGTGCACCACAAGCCACGAGCTGATCGATGCCCTGACCTGCCAGAAATTTCCCGACGTCCTCGTGCATCTGTACGGCATTCGGGCCGAGTTCCAGCATGTCTCCGAGAACAGCGATTCGCTTTCGTTTGACGCCTGTTTGTGCAAGCAGTTGGACCGCTGCTTTCATGGAAGCCGGATTGGCATTGTAACAATCGACAATCAGCTTCACGCCTTGACTGACGAACATCTGCGACCGCATGGCAGCAGGTCGGAAACGAGACAGTCCCTGCGCGATCACTCCTCCAGGCACACCCAACACTGAACCCACTGCGCCGGCAGCCAACGCATTCATGACGTTGTGCTCCCCCTGGACTCGAATACGAACCGTGGTTCGCCGTGTCATTCCAGGGAGGAGAAGACGAAACGTCGTTCCATGCCGTCCGTCTGATTTCACATCCATTGCACGAACGTCGGCCTTGGATGACAAGCCGAACGAGATCACCCGACATCGAGCGCGCGCAGCGAGATACTCATAGTACGAATCATCTGCGTTCAGAATTGCTGTCCCATTGGAAGGCAACAGATCGAGCAGCTCCGCTTTTGCTTGAGCCGATCTCTCCATGGTTCCAAAAAACTCCAAGTGGTCTGGGCCGATGTTCGTAATAATTCCGATCGTGGGACGAACTATTTCGCACAACCTGGTAGTCTGACCGACATTATCCACCCCCATCTCGATGACCGCCCCCTTATGGTGGTTGCTGAGACGGAGCAGTGTCTGCGGAACCCCCACACGATTGTTCAGATTGCCTTCGGTTTTGAGGATCTTCCAGCGACGGGCCATGACGCCGGCGACCATGTCTTTCGTCGTCGTCTTTCCGTTGCTTCCCGTGACCGCCACGATGGGAATAAGGAATCGGTTTCTATGGTATGTGGCCAGCTGTTGATAGGCATAGAGGGTATCCTTGACGCCAAAGATAAATGGTTGAGGCCGCTTTGAGCGACGCTTCAACGTCAGTCCTGACACGTCATAGGAATCGAGGACAATGGCCCCGACCGCGCCGCGCGACAATGCGGTCGTCACGAAGTCGTGGCCGTCAAATCGATCACCTCGCAATGCCAGAAAAAGGTCACCGGGTTGAAGAGTCCGCGTATCGAGACAGATTCTCCGGATACGGTGCGTTGCCCAACCGATCCCTTCGCCGACCACGACCCGCGCGTCGAGGATTTCCCGCAATTCTTGGACAGTACACAGCGTCATATAGATGCTTCCGTGCATCGACCAGCCCCTGGTACGGCTGGCTAGACGCGAATCCCCAGTCGTTCGATGGCATCGCGCGCCACCTCACGATCGTCGAAATGTATCTTCTTCGTGCCGAGGATCTGGTAGTCTTCGTGTCCCTTACCGGCGATCAACACCATGTCCGCACCCTGAGCCTCCCGCACCGCTTCTTCGATGGCTTCCCGTCGATCAGGCACTTTTCGATACCGAACCTGTGGCCGTTGTCGCAACGCCTCGATCACTCCCACCTCGACCTGTTCCAGAATGGAGAGTGGATCCTCAGTTCTGGGATTGTCCGAGGTTAAGATCACGACGTCGCTGTAACGCACGGCCGCTGCTCCCATCTTCGGCCTCTTGCCTCGGTCACGATCTCCGCCGCACCCAAAGACTGTAATGATACGTCCGGCTTGTAGTGTTTGCGCCGCCGTCAGCAATCGAATAAGGGCATCTTCGGTATGGGCATAATCGACAGCCACTGTAAACGACTGGCCCGCCATTACGCGCTCGAACCGTCCCGGCACGTTTAAGACTCTCGTGACAGCCTGACGAATGTGCTGGAGAGTGGCCCCTTCGTGAAGGGCCACCCCAATGGCAGCGAGCAGGTTGTAAACGTTGTGCTCACCCACAAGGTGACTCTCGACAGGGAAGCTCCCGGCTGGGGTCACGGCGGTAAAGGTTGTTCCTTGAAGAGACAACCGTACCGTTTCAGCGCGCAGATCCGCCTTATTCTTTACGGAATAGGTCCACACCGGAACAGGACAACGCTCAACGATACGAGGCCCATAGGGATCATCGATGTTGATGATCGCTCGCTTGTTCGCCTTCTGTCCTCCCTTCAGTCCGGTAAACAGTTTCAGTTTTGCCTGAAAGTATTCTTCCATGGTCTTGTGAAAGTCGAGATGATCCTGCGTGAGGTTCGAAAAGACTGCGACGTCATATTCGCATCCGCTGGTACGATCCTGCGCCAAGGCGTGAGAGGATACTTCCATCACGACGGCGGAACACCCACCGGCAACCATCTCGACAAGGAGTTGCTGCAGCTCAAGGGACCCAGGCGTCGTGTGCGTTGCCGGCATGGTGCGCTCGCCCATTTGATAGGCGACGGTTCCGATCAACCCGACTGGGTTCTCCATGGCCTCCAACAATGCTTTGCAGATATACGTTGTCGTGGTTTTTCCGTTCGTCCCGGTCACACCGATCATCCGAATGTGCGCCGACGGATCTCCATGAAAGCGGCTTCCCAGCAAGCCCAGCGCCTTTCTAGAGTCATCGACTTGAACGAACGGAAGCGACCGCTCGCTCACCGGCTGCTGAGTGATCAATGCAGCCACTCCCTTTTTTATTGCCGCCGAAATAAATTCATGCCCATCGACTCGTTCGCCTTTCACGGCCACAAAAAGACTGTGGGGCAAGACGGCCCGAGAATCATCGGTGATCGTGCTTACAGGCACGTCTAAATTTCCATGACGGTCAAGGATCGCCACCTGTCCTTCCAGCGCTTGAAGGAGCGTCGCCAAAGTCATCGATATTTCTCATGCAGGATCATGGTTTCTGTGAAAGCATCGCCAGCGTAACCGGCGCACTCGACGGCACACCCAAGTAGCCTAACGCCTGCTCCCCGACACGGCTAAATACCGGAGCGGCGATCGTCCCACCCAACCGATCACCTTGCGGTTCATCGATCACCACGATCATGGCAAGTTGAGGGCTCTCTGCCGGCACATACCCTGTAAAAGACGCCACATATTGAGAGGGTGAATAGGCACCGGTTCTGGAGTCGATCTTTTGGGCCGTCCCGGTTTTCCCGGCCACGCGAAACCCCGGGATGGCCGCCTTTGCCCCCGTACCGTCGGTCACGACACCTTCGAGAATCTTTGTTATGCTGCGAGCCGTCTCTGAAGAGATGACTTGCCGCTTGGCTTGGGGAGTTACCTGCTTCAAAATATGGCCGTTCGCATCTCGTATTTCTGAAACCACATACGGCTTCATCAAAACACCCCCATTGGCAATGGCTGCAATCGCAGATGCCATTTGCAACGGAGTCACTCCGATCTCTTGCCCCATGGAAATTGACGCAACCGAACGACGACCCCAGTCTTTTGGACTTCTCACCAACCCGACCCCTTCCCCGGGAAGATCGATCTCCGTTCGCTGTCCGAAACCGAATGACTGAAGATATCGATAGAGCCGCTGCTCTCCCAGTGCCATACCGGTCTTTGCAGCCCCAATATTGCTGGACTTCTGAATCACCTGCGCAAAAGAGACCCACCCCAATCGCTCATGATCATGAATCACGGTGTTCGCAATCGCCATGCGACCATATTCTCCAAATACCATCGTATTCGGCCGTACGATCCGCTCCTCAATGGCGGCGGCGGCCATCATCACCTTCATCGTTGACCCTGGCTCATAGGCATCCGTCAGCGCCCTATTTCGCCAGCGATCAGGGCTGAGAGCGGACATCGCATTCGGGTCAAACCGCGGGCTCACCGCCATAGCCAACACCGCTCCGGTCTTTGGATCAAGCACAATCATTGTTCCTGACTTTGCCCGCGCACGGACGACTGCATCCTCAAGCTCTCGCTCAACAATATATTGAATAACCTCATCGATCGTCAGGGTCAGGCTATGACCAGGCGTCGGGCTCCGCTCCGTCATTTCCTTCGGGAATACCGCACGCCTCAGGCCATCCACCTGCAGCACCATTTTCTGCTTTTCACCATGCAAATATGATTCGTAGCGATGTTCGACACCTTCCAACCCTTCCCCGTCCATTCCTGAAAAACCCAACACATGGGCTAAAAGCGGCCCTTTGGGGTAGAAGCGTCTCCCCTCCATCACTACCCCGACTCCATCAAGCGATACACGATCGAGCTGATGCCCTTGCTCAGGCTCCAACTTTCTGGCCAACCAGACGAAATTGCGATTCTGTCGAAGCTTTTTCTCCAACTCATCGGTTTTCATGTGCAGAATCGGCGATAACTGCCGAGCGGTCTTGAGCGGATTATCAACCTCGCTGGGGACTCCGAATACGGACTGCACTTCTACATTCACGGCTAAAATCTTGCCATGTCGATCGACAATCGTGCCACGAGCTCCTTCCAGCGATACCGTCTTCTGATGCTGCCGATCCGCCTTGACCGAAAGTTCATCTGCTCGCAACACTTGCAACGTAACCAGTCGGAACAACACGACTCCAAAGCCGCACAACAGCAACAGCAGCAGGGCATACCGACGACCACGAGAAAAAGAACCGGCCACTAGAACCTCCCGATGGGAAGATCATTCTTGGCAAGTTTCAATTCAACCGGCACAACATCTGAAGGATAGACATCATTATTAGGCCTGGACTGCACCACAACGATCTGCCCTTGCTGAGGCGGATTCATACCAAGTTTTTCGGTCGCCAATTTTGCGATTCGGTCGGACGCACTCAATGCAGAAAACTTGACGCGGAGCTCATCTCGTTGACGTTCCAGCACTATCTTATCGCGCTTCAATCGTTCGATTTGATAACCGACTCGAACCACATCGACGCGCTCCCACACAAAGACAAACACGAGACAGAGCCCTACAAAAACGGCAACGGTCTTCATACAAGCCTCATAGTCGGTTGACGTTCAGTGACTCGTAATTTTGCACTACGTGATCGGGGATTGGCCTCACACTCTTCCTGAGAAGAAAGGACCGGTTTTTTGGTGAGCGTCGCAAAGGGAGCCCCCTCCCCTTGCGATAAAGAACGGAACGTATGCTTCACAATACGATCTTCGAGAGAATGAAAGGAAATTGCACAGACTCTTCCCCCTACAGCTAATACCTCCGCTGCATCTCGAAGCGACGACTCCAAAAACTCCAGCTCATGATTCACAGCGATGCGAAGCGCCTGAAACGTCCGCGTCGCACAATGGATCCGTCCATGGCGATACGGCGCCGGGACGGACCGAGCGATGATGGCCACGAGCGCTCCCGTAGTCTCAACCGGACGATGCTCCCTTTCCTGCACAATTGCCCGAGCAATCCGCCTAGCATATCGTTCCTCGCCGTACTGAAAGATCAGGTCCGCGAGTTCGTGCTCAGGGCTGCTGTTCACTAGATCCGCGGCCGTTTGGCCAGCCGTTTGGTCCATGCGCATATCAAGCGGGCCCTCTCGCTGAAAGCTGAACCCTCTCGAGGGATCATCCAGCTGCGGAGAAGAAATCCCAAAATCCAAAAGCACGCCATCGACTTTCTCAATACCTGCCTCAGCAAGGTGCGACTTCAGGTCCCAATAGTTTCCATGTCGCAACACAACGCGGTCTCCAAATTGACTCAATCGCCGCCGTGAGAAATCAATGGCCTGCGCATCTCGGTCCAGCCCTATGACTATCGAGCCAGCTGGACTAGATGTTAAGATCATCTCAGCATGCCCACCATACCCCACCGTACAATCGAGGATGGTCGCCGCTCGCTCAAAAACAAGCCAAAAACGCACTTCCTGAGTAAGCACTGAAACATGTGAATACTTCTCGAAAATTCTACTCCCCCATTATTTGGGATTTCACTCCACCTGACGAAGTATACTCTCGCATTTTTGGTTGTCAACAGTCTTGTCGGGAACTGAATATTGGCTAAATTCGCCAGCAGAAAAAGACGTCTAACGTTACGTCGAGCAGGCCCACATTCGAACAATTTACTTTGAAATGATAATAAGTTATGCCACCTCCCCTGTGACGAACCTCGATTTTTTCTTCACCCATCAAACTCGTAGAGTTTCATTGACTTCCAAGGATTACAATTAGAGAATATATCTATGACCCGATACCATTCGTCTTTCTCATGCTCAGGATTATTTCTATTCCTTTTCATTCCGTTCCTCTGCATGGAACAGGTCGACGCGAAGGATTTCAATCTCGACAACCCTCTCAACCAACCGGCACCGGTTTATTGGTGTTCAGGCAAGACGCCAGACCAGCAGATCTCGACGAAAAAGAGCTCTGATTGCGAACCTCTTTACGACCAGCAAGCAGCAGAATCTTTCCGAGAAAATGCGCGCCAGCAGGGCTTTGATCTCTCAGATCGTCATCTGATCAAGATCGTGGAATTGCAGAATGCCGCTTCCAAATTTTCAGATCGCTATAGGACATTCGTCTCATGCTGCTTAACCACGAGCGATGCGCCTGAACAAATCGTTGATTTGATTGATGAAGCGAATCACGTCCTTCAAGCAGTTCAGCAAAAAGGCATCTACAATTCCGCTGGATTCGGTATCGGCAGCCGTGCCGACGGAACTCCTGGGACCAGCCCTGGCAATGGAACTGGGAACGGCGGCCTCGGTGGCGGCCCAGGATCAGCTCCGAAACTCGGCACATTTGCACGCCAATATACGCTCAGCGAAATCGTCGGCACGGTCGCGCGTGCGCGTGAAGACCTGTTTCGCCTCAAAGCGCGTCTGGACAAATTGAATGAGGCCCAGCGAGGTCTCGCCGATGTCGACTACGAAACCAGTAGTCGAACCAAAGTGCAGATCCAAGAAGACGAGGACGCGATCAAGAACGAATTCCGAACTAAAAAACCTCCGTCTTCGGCACCGACCGGGATGGAAATTCACGATACGACCTTACGCTCACGGATTGGAGGAGATATCGAAGACACCAAGTTAAATTCACAGTTCGGTGCGGACATCGGAGCCTCGGTGTCCCCCTACAGCAATGTGGGGGAATCTCTTCGCCCACGGAGAGGGGATGATGTGCACGACAGTCACCTCCCGCATCGACCGGGAACAGAGATACAAGATACCTCCATGTCCAGCAGCACGGGATTCGAAGTCGACAGCGCGCAAAATCGTGAAGGAGCGTCAACACTTTCACGACGAGGAGTCGGTGCCTCTATCGGCGATTCCGACCTGAACAATCAAAGACGATAGTCCAAACTTTACGGCTTACCGCCGACCACTGACATCCGTTCCCACGTCTCTCCTGTATCTGCGCTGCGGTACAAGCCGCTGCCGTTCGTGCCGACATAGAGCACCTTTGGATCCACTGCACTTTGCGCGATGGATCTGATGTTGGTGGTCACAAACCCACTGTTAATCAGCTTCCATGTCACGCCGGCATCGTCACTTCGATGCACACCATCTCGCCCCGTGATATAGATCACGCCTCGACGCGCTCGATCAAGCACCATGCCGACAATCATCTGATCAGGAAGTGCCTGTCCGATTCGCGTCCAAGACTTGGCTGCATCCGTTGTTTTATACAGTCCCGCAAGCGTCGCGGCATAGACGGTATCGGGCTCGAATGGATCAACGAGAATTGATGTAACGTTCAGTGCCCTTGACGTTTTCAGCATGGCCGCAGGAACCAGTCCATTGTTCACTTTGTCCCAATGATCGGCCCGATCGATGGACTTATAGACGCCGCCGCTGGTTCCGGCATACAACATATACGGCCTGGTCGGGTCCATGCCCAGCGTCACGACCATCAACACTTCCTTCATGCCCTCCATTTTCTTGGTCCATTGCTCGCCGCCGTTTTTGGTCTCGAATACGCCCATCGTTGTGGCGAGAAAGATGTGCTGTGAATCGGCAGGATCGAAGAGAAACTGGTTCGCTACCGAGGTTATTGTCGCATCATCAAGCCCGGATCGCATCGAGGTCCAGCGTTGCCCTCCGTCATGACTTTTGTAAACAGCATCTCCCTTCGTGCCCGCATAAACCGTCGCGGGATAAATAGGATCGATTGCCATCGCAATCACGCGGGAATGACTCATGCCTCGCGAGAGGTTCGTCCACGTCCGCCCGCCGTCACGAGTCTTATAAATATAGTCGTTCGTCGCCACATAGATGATATCCGGATTGTTTGGATGGAGTTGAATGACGACGATCGGATCGCTGCGAGTACATCCGACGAGAGAGGCGGCGAGGACAACGGCCGCGAGAAAGTTTGTCATGAATGGTGTTCAAAAATCTTCGGAATGTTCGAACCGGCTACCCGGCAAGATCACGGCAAAGACCGGCTACCAACACATGTGCAATTCCACATAGCGCATGGACAATCAACCGAGTAGGTCATTGATAACCCGTTTCTGTATCGTGCCTACCGATAGTTCGTAAATTGCAAATCGACCTCAAAATCTTTGCCCTTCAAGAACGTGATTGCTGATTGCAATTCGTCTTTACTCTTGCTCAGTACTCGCACTTGCTCGCCTTGAATTTGTGCTTGGACTTTCAATTTTGAATCTTTGACCGCTTTTGTGATCTCCTTCGCCTTATCCGATGCAAGTCCACTCTGAATCTTGGCCACCTGCCGTACCGTCCCGCTCAACGCCGGTTCGATCGTGCCTTGGGTAAACGCTTTCAGCGACACCCCGCGCTTCACACACTTCCCTTTGATGATCTCCTGTACCGCATTCAGTTTGTATTCATCGTCCGAGACCACCACCAATTCTTTTTCTTTCTCCTTCAGCGTGATCTCGGTCTTGGTGTCCTTGAAGTCGAACCGCTGTTTGACTTCTTTTGTCGCTTGATCCAGTGCGTTCTTCAGCTCCTGCATATTTATTTCCGATACGACATCAAATGAAAACTGATCAGCCACGACCTCCTCCTTCTTTTCTTTCACTCAAACAGGGAGCGCGGTTAATCTCCCACTGCACGTATGCATCGAGCGCCACCCAGCATTGCATCATTCGATTGATCCCCTGTGTGCATCGTACGAGCACGGGAGATTGACCATGCTGCCCTCAGCAACACCCCGTCCCATGCGGCAACTTAAACCGCTTCTCTTCATTACAATGAATCGCCGTTTGCATCCGCCCAGCTGTTCCACCGCCTGCCATCACAACCACTTCGCTTGATGTAAATGGCTTCTTCAAAACCACATAGCCGTACCACTGCCTAAGACTGTCGCTCAAGACGATTATGCCCAATACCGCTACCAGCGTCACCAACACCGTATCCAGATACAGGGCAAACGCCTGCCCCGCCCCCGCCGTCGACGCTTTCTTCCAAAACATCCAGAACATCTCGTAAGACCCGGTCAGCGTAATCCCCCCCACAAAGAACATCGGCAGCACAGTCACCCAGAGATACGGCGATTTCCACATCTTGATCAGCACCGTTGTTCCAATGCAGAGCGCCAACATCCCAAGCAACTGATTGGCCGCGCCGAACATCGGCCAAATCGTGGAAATATTCCCGGTCCCGACCAAATAGGCCCACGCGCCCACGACAACGCCGCTGCTGACCAACACGCCTGGGATCCAATTCATTCGGCGACAGGGCGCATAGACTCTGCCCACCATTTCTTGGATGAGATACCGTGCCACGCGTGTTCCCGTATCAATCGTCGTCAGGATAAATAATGCTTCAAACACCAACGCAAATTGATACCAATAGGCCATCAGACCAGCCATGCCGGGCAATGCGGAAAAAATCGACGCCATGCCGACCGCCAGTGATACCGCTCCACCGGGACGCCCTGCCACATCCGCTTCAACCATCTGTGACAACTCAGTAATTCGCGACGGTGCAAAGCCCATGGCCGTTAAGGTCTCAGCACTCAACGTTGTATTGATCGCCAAATAGTCGCCTGGAATCAACACGGAGGCGGCGATCAGCGCCATCACGCCAACAAAACTTTCTAGCAGCATCGCCGCGTACCCCACCACCGCTTGCGATTCCTGCTCAATCATTTTTGGCGTCGTACCGGATGAGACCAACGAGTGGAATCCCGAGATGGCTCCGCAGGCAATCGTGATGAACAGAAAGGGGAAGAGCGTGCCTGGAATGATTGGGCCGCCGCCATTGACGAACTGCGTCACACGCGGCATCTCGATCGTCGGCGCCATCAGAATAACGCCAAGCCCAAGTAGAAGCACGACCCCAAGCTTCATGAAGGTCGAGAGGTAGCCACGAGGGACCAGCAACATCCAGCCCGGCAACACCGAGGCGAGAAAACCATAGCCGGCCAAAATCCAGACCAGCGCCGGTTTGTCGAACTCAAAAAGCCACGCGTATGGTGACTGCGCCACTACTCGGCCGAACAGCACTGCTGTAATCAAGAGGACAACCCCAAGTACCGACACTTCTGCCACCGCGCCTGGTCGAAACTTTTGAAGATAAAACCCCATCATGAAGCCGATCGGCACGGTCATCGCGATCGTAAACGTGCCCCAAGCATTATGAAAGAGCGCGTTCACCACGGCGAACCCGAGCCCGGCGAGCGCGACAACGACAATAAAAAGCACCGCCACTGCCGTCGCAGTCCCTGTGACAGAGCCGAGTTCATCGTGAGCAATCTCAGGGAGAGAGCGCCCGTTGCGTCTCATCGAGGCTACCAGAATGATGAAGTCCTGCACCGCTCCGGCCAACACCGCACCGATCACCAGCCAAAGAAACCCCGGCACAAAGCCGAATTGCGCCGCCAACACCGGACCAAGCAACGGTCCAGCCCCCGCTATCGCTGCGAAGTGGTGGCCGAAGAGGACGACTTTATTCGTGGGGTGGAAATTGACTCCGTCATTGAGTCGCACCGCGGGCGTCACGTACTGGTTATTCAATCCAACGACGTGCCTAGCGAGCCAGCGGCCGTAGAACCGATAGGCCAGTACATAGATGCAGGCCGCCGCTACGACCAGCCAGAGGCCATTTACTTTTTCGTTGGGATTAATGGCACCGACCACATGGGCCAGCGCCACTGCGCCAAGAAGCGAGAACAAAACCCAGAGCAGATTCATCACCGTTTTCATGCGCGGCATCCTAACAACCTGCCTGGGGGTTGTAAATCAGGCGCCCTGTTGTGTGTCCAGCCCATAGTGTGATGACAACGTAGCCTCACACCGGAGATCGCATGAACGCGAACATCGTGCATATTGATAATCCTCTCAGTATCTGCCTCCCAAAAACCTTCCGTCAGGAAGCCTAGCTTGGAGATAGGATTCAGCCCGACTCAGTCTAGAGTTCGACCTTAATTTCACAATCAATAAGACCCCATACCGGTTAAGACAAATCCACCCCCTCGCATGTGCAAATGCAGTACAGACCATCTACTAGATCCATCCACACCTATGCAGACATGCGAGCACTGAAGACCGTCTCAGTTGTCCTTTCCCCTTTTTTGATATACTCCTGCGTACCATGGCAGCAGACACCCCGACCCCACAGCCATCTCCGGCAGATCGCCGCGAGTTTTATCGCATCACCGTTACCTTGCCCATCTGCCTTCAGTCTGAGAGCGACAGCGCGGAGATCATACCGATCAAGCAATCCGTCAATCTGAGCGCCGGCGGCATCGGTTTGGTGGTCCACGAGCTTTTTCAACCCAACGACATTCTCTCGTGCACCCTGCTCCTTCCCGAACAGGTGCACTTTAAGGCCTGCCTGGAAGTGTTGTATGTTGATCCCATTACCTACCCACTCAACACGTATCGCCTCCACGGTCGCTTCGTCAGGATGGCCAATCAGGATCGAGAACTGTTGATCCGGCATATCATCCAATTCCAGCGTGAACACCTCAATAAGTATTACTCCGCCTGAATAGGCATCGCTCTCATTGCGAGAGAATCCGGACAACGTTGAGAACTTGTGTTGTCCCCGCGAAAGAGGGATTCAGCTACCTCAGAAATCCGACTACACTGGGCCTCCATGGAATCCACACGGCCCTATTTTCGACACCATTATCGGGTTCCACTTACCGTGCAGTATCCCGTGATGTTTTCTGACACGGAAACGATCGCGGAAGGGAAAGTAACCAACCTCACAGTGTTCGGTTGCGCGATCGAGTGCGCCGATGCCGCACCGCAGCGAACCACACTCCGCGTGCGGCTGATCCTCCCGGATCAAACACAGTCGCTCTCGGTCGAAGAAGCGGAGGTCCGATGGATCCGAGGGAATCGGATAGGGCTTCAGTTTCACAAGGTGGAGCGGGCTGCTGATTTTCGGCTCCACGGGTTTGTGTGGGATCGCATGGTCGAGCGATTTCAGGAGATCCTTCAGGAAAGGCCCTCGGTTCGTTGAGCCTGGTCTATTCCGTGTTTCCCCACCACGGCCAAGCAGAGTAGTCCGATCGCAATCCAGACTAACTCGCGAAACCTCCGCAGCAGCGCAAAAGTGATCCCCGTCAGGTCACTGTAGCCGAATGCTTGAAGCAACAAAAGATTCCCGGCATCTTGAGCACCCACGCTGCCTGGAATAAAGGAGGATCCGCCTTTGATAAACACCGCGAGCGCCCCGATCGCGAACGCAGACCACACACTCACCGAACCCCCGAGCATATAGATGATTCCAAACACTTCCACCGATTCAGCCAACCAGCCCACAAAGTAGACCCCGATCGACACATAAAAGGCCTTTTGATGATGGCGGTAGAAATTGCGAATCGTTTGGTCGATCGAGTGCAGCTGCTCTTCCTGTGCTTCCAAAAACCGAATGCGCACACCCAATCTCTTGACCACTGAGAGTATCGAGGCAAACAGCCCACGCTGTTGGATCAATACAAACCCCACGATTGAGCACACCAGCAGTCCGACGCTCAACAGGGCTGCTGTAATCGTCTGCCCCGCTGAGCTCCCGGTGCCAAGAATCCAAAAGGTAAGGGCAATCCCTATGAGGATATAGAAGACTTCAGCAATCGTCATGGTCGTCTTCGCAATCACGACGGACGCCGCGCCCTCCGCCAGAGAAACATCGTATTTTTTAAGCAAATACGCCTTTAACGGCTCTCCCGCCAGATAAGCCGGTGTCGTCATATTCACCACCTCGCCGGCGGTCCGAATCGTCAGCAGTCGCCAAAATGAAACTCTTTGTGCCGCGCGTCCCAGTACGACATGCCATCCATAGGCTTCAACGCAATACATGATGACGGAAGGGATCAGGATGGCGAGCAAGGCTGTCGGACCGAGTCTGATTGCAGCCTCGTAGATATTGGCTGGACCGCTACGCCAGATAAGAAGGCTCAGAACGATGAGACCAAGGGCGAGTAGGATATAGCGCAACACGTTAGTCGGATGGCAAACACGGCATTTACAGCCGAGCAGACGAGACGGCAGATGGACGAGTGACCCACATCATGGCGCCGGCAAACAACAAGGAACCGGCCGCTGCAAAGAAAAGGAACCAGTAGAGTTGATCGAATAGGGCAAAACCCAGCAAGGCCGCTGAGAAATCGCGGCTGGCGACATTTTTCAACATGACGTCCGCCCAGGCCGCATGAGTAGGGGCTCTCCAGCCACTCACCGTTTTAATCTTTTGTGCCTTGCCGACGAGCAAGAATGAAAGAACGTTGCCGAATACCGCGGCGACGCCGAGCGCGAGAGGAATCCAGTCCTCCGGTTGTCCGATGTGAGTCGTGTAGAGTCCCACCGCAATACCAGCAAAAATCGCCATATGGACAAGGTTGTCCAAGGCGATATCGAGCCAAGCTCCCAATGGGGACTCGGTAAAGGTCAACCGCGCAACTTCACCATCGCAGCAATCAATGATGGCTGCCAATTGAAAAAGGAGGGCGGCCACAATCCCGGCGCCATACGTGCCCATCCCAAATCCGGCCGCTGCAAGCATGCCAATCAGCCCGGCAAGGACCGTGATCGAATTGGGCGACAACCCCATGACGAGAAACAGACGTGTGAACCAGCGTGAGATCTTACGATTGAAATATCGATCGACGAACCCCTCAAACTCTCCCTTGAGCGAATTGAACAACTTCTTTTCAGCTGCTTGGACGTCAGCGAGGGTTCGAACGGACTGATACCAATTCTCTCTCTTCTCATCGGTCGAGACGATACGCATGCGACCATCTGCCGCAGCTCGCTCGAGCCACTGGCGGATCGGAGGACTCCCCTTCTCACCCACCGCGTGATTCGTGGCACTCATCAGACTGGCGGGCACGACGACCAACTCAGCGACACGCAAGGTCGGATCGTTGAAATACGGCGTCGCGAAGACCGCCGGACGACCTGACGAGATGTTCGACCGTAAGCCTTGCACCAAGAGCTGATCGACCTGTCTCTGCGGAGCCTGAGACACCACAATGGCCTGACCGTCCTGCACGTCGCGCCGTAACCGTTCGATCAACCCTCGGGAAAACACGCTATCGACGCTCGCGACCAATGCAAAGCCATGTACTTCGGCCGCCAGGGCTTCCCAGGTTCGAGAATCCTCAAGGGGAAATTCACGAATCGGCATCCATCGGACAGGGATCGTGACATGAGGTCCCTTACTGAGCTCCTGCTTGAGCTGCTCTTCTTCAGGACCGGATAAGACGATCAATTGACGAATGCCGGCCCGTTGCAGCGTAAGCACGGCCCGCTGAAAAAGCCCAATTCCCACAACCCGCGTCAACGGTCCAAGATCCTCGACCTGCGACTCTATCGGGTAGCCAAACAACCTGACAGACGGCAGCAAAATAGCCGTCGCCAATCCTTGGATTTCAGCTTTCCTTTGAAGGATCCCCTTACTCATGGCGTTATCGTCGACGGAACACGCTCACCAATAGCCCCTGTAAGCTCTGGGACGAAAGCCTTCTCTGTCGGGCATCCCATCAATGAAGACTCTCTCACAATCTCGGCAAAACTTCCAATTCTGCCTTTCTTACGTCTTCGATGAAATCGATCTCGGTCCAGGGTAGTCCCCCGATCCGTTCATACCCGACCCGCACATCCTGGAAATACTGTCGCAGCGCGTCTTCGTACTCCATCTCCCACAAGTTTTTGTCGAGACAGTCACGAAGCGACGAGACCACGCGAGGCGCGTCGGCATGCCGCACTCGAAGAAATCCAACCCCTTCCCCGGCATAATCGTACTGAGACGGCATCTGCTTCGTGAGGGCGATCACCCGGCTGCCCGCCACGACGACCATACATTCCTCTCCGGTCTGCTTTACGGTCTCATCCATCAGCAGCGCATTCTCAGCAGAGGAAGACACCAAACGCCTGAGGATTTCCGGATGAAACAGCACGTCGGCATCCATCACGACGACATCGTCGTCAAGCGCGGTTCGTGCGATCCACAGCGAAGAAATACTGCCTTTATGAAACTGTTCGTTGACCAGAAACGTCACATCGACGCCGCACGAATCCTGTGCAACCGCCGCACGAATCATCTCCTGCTTATACCCGACGACCATCTCTGCCCGACGAATCCCGACGGAGGCCAGCGACTCTAAGTAGCGATGCAGGAGCGTCCGACCACCGATCTCGATGAGACATTTCGGGCGATGTTGGGTGATTTCCCACAGACGCTTTCCGACTCCGGCTGCAAGGATGACCGCCTTCATGCCGTTTTACACACCTGTTCAAAGGCGTCAAGAAACCCGCCGAACTGCGCTTCGGATAATGCGCCCATGTTGGCTACGCGAAAAATCTTGTTTTCCAAGTTGCCTTGACCGGCATAAATGACATAGCCCTGCTGCTTGAGGCGGTCGTGCAACGTCTGGTACGGGATCCCTTCAGGCAGGTGGTAGGCAGTGATGGTATTCGACTGTTGGTCCGCCGGTAATAGCGCCTTCACTCCAAGTCTGGCCATTCGGCCGCGGATCAGCGTCGCCATCTTCTTGTACCGTTGGATGCGGGTGGCTACGCCCTCTTCGAGCAGCTCGCTGAGGGCTTCATCGAAGGCATAGTAGACCTGTACTGCAGGCGTGAAGGGAATCGTGCCTCGCCCTTCGTTATCGATGTAATGGGTGAGATGGAGATACCATGAACGCTTCGGGTACGAGCGCATTTTTTCGACGAACCCCTTCCGCACCAGTACGAACGAGACGCCGGGAAACCCCTGAATACACTTACCCGCCGTCCCCGTCACCATGTAGATGTGCGATCGAGCGATGTCGATGGTCTCTCCCGCCAGTGCGCTGACGGCATCGAGGACAAACACGCGATTCTGATTATCGACGATCTCGGCGATTTCATGGACCGGGTTGAGCAGGCCCGTCGTGGTCTCGTGGTGCACCATGCCGACGACATGCACCTCCTGATGTTGCCGCAAGGCAAGCAATAGTTTCTCCGGGTCAGGACGTACCGTCCAGTCATACTTCAATTCGCTGACACCCAGGCGATGGAGAGCCACAATTTGAGACAGTCGCTCGCCATAGACCCCGTTGTTGAGGATGAGCATGCGACGGCCGTGAGGGAGCGACGACATCAAGGCGGCTTCGACGGCAGCCGTCCCTGATCCCGTCATGACGACGGCGACGTACTCGGATTCGGCACCAGGAACAAAGGCTTTCAGGAGTTTCGTTTGGATGCGGTGAAGCAGTTCGAAAAACTCATCTTCTCGATGACAGATATCAGGCTTCAGCAACGCCTGCCGCACCCGTTCCGAAACATTGACCGGCCCAGGATTCAGGAGAACCACGGTTCTCTCCTTTTCTCAGGAAACGCGACGAATGTTCTATCCTTGAATGGCTTTCATGAACCGGCGGGTGATCTCCGGCGGATCGTGCAGGACACGCCCGGCATCCTCCACAAATTCATTGACCTTGATCAGCAACATACTGGGCCCATCCTGCTTCAGCATGGCTTTGAACTCATAGACGAGATCGTCACGATCAAGCACCCGTTCAACGTTCACGTAGCCTGCCGCCTTCGCCACTTTCTCCAGCGGCACCACGTTGGAAATCGTGGGCTGGTTCCCCGTCGTTCCGTACACTTCATTATCGAAGACGACGTGGATAAAGTTTTTCGGCTTCAGCGCACCGACCGTTGCGAGCGTGCCCATCCCCATCAACACATTCCCGTCGCCGTCGAAGGTAATCACCTGTTTGTTCGGCTTTGCGAGTGCCACGCCAAGCGCGATGGCCGGGGCATTACCCATGGAACCAATCATATAAAAATGGGTGGGCCGATCCGCAATCTTGTGCGCCTCACGCGAAGGAAACCCGTTGCAGATAATGACCGGTTGATCGGTCAACAACTCCAGTAAAGCCGCCATGGCCTGAGCCCGGCTGATTAACGTGCCTTGTTCCGGTCTCATGGATGCAACCCCTTTACAACGCCCTTGGTGATGAACAACGCGACAGGCATCTGTTGTGTCATGAACGTCTGAGCCACCCACCTAAAATCCTCAACGGCTGTTTTTTCGGTTAAGGTCCGATGCGGGATTTTAACGGTCTCCAGCAGCTGTGGCATCACCTCGCCCATCACGAGATGCTCGGGGGCATCCTTCCCCCCTTGACCGCGCCATGACACGATCAGGATGCAGGGTTGCTTATAAATCATGTTCAGAGAGATGAGCGTATTGAGCGAGGTACCGAGTCCTGAATTCTGCATCAACACAGCCGGGGTCTTCCCCGCCATGTACGCGCCCGCAGCCATGCCGACGGCTTCGTCCTCTCGAACCGCAGGGGTGTAGATCCGACGATTCATGAGTTCTGCGATGATCCCGCCCAGAATCGAATCCGGCACGCCGGTAAAAAAGTTGACGCCCATGTCCTGCAGGGCTTGCACGAACACATCGCTTTCAATCACTGAGCGCTTCCTCCTGAAAGAATGATTCCTCTCTCGCCGAAAACCGGCGCATTATAAGATACGCTTTGCGAGGTTCTCAAGAACGATCCTTAGCTGAGTTGACTTCCCGCACATGTTCGCGCTAGTGGCAGTACCGTTGCTATCTGGTCCACAGACTGATGATGAACGGTCCCACCGAACCAGCACCTCCTCCGTGGGTATTACCCCTGACACTTATCGCCGTGATCGGCGCTACCCCGGCGTGGGCTGTTCCCATGGCAAATGATCCGAAGGGATTTCACGATATTCCTTGGGGAAACTCCTTATCTTCTCGCCAAGACCTTGAAGCAACGCAGACAGGTCCGCATATCATCGAATATCAGCGTAAGGCAGACCCTCCGTCGTTTGCGGAAACCGAGATGAACAGCATCGTATTTATCTCGGTAGACGATCAATTCGCACGCGTCGTTATTCGATATCAAGGGAGCCACACCCATCGACAAGTCATAGACTTTTTGGAGAGCCACTTTGGTCGACTGGAACGCATTCCCGGACAAATGGCACGAGGACTCACCCAACAATACAACTGGCGTGGGACCGACACCGAAATGAATCTCACGTATCAGGCCGGTACAGAGCGTGGCTATATTTTCATCGATAGTCGCACGCTTGCGCCACGGTTCAACGATGACATTACCGATTCCGCAGAGTAGGTCAAGGAAGAGACATTGCGCAGCGCGGATGATGCGCGTGATGATCGTCATGCTGTGCCTGCTCGACTCATCATCGTCCGCATTCGGTGTTCCCATCGTGAACGATCCCAACGGATTTGAGGATATTGCCTGGGGAACCATCCTGTCCGAAACCGAACATTTTGTGAAAATCGAGCACTCCGGCCGTATACAGACCTATGAGCAGAGAGGACAACCTCCTCGATTTGGCCGTACCACCGTCGATTCGATACGGTTTACGACCTTTGAGAAAAAGTTTGGTCGAGTGGTCATTCGCTACAGCGGCAAAGAGACGCACGAAGAAATCCTGACGTATCTTCAGTCGCAATACGGTCCACTGGACCGAACACCAGGGCAAATCACTGTCGGCTCAGTCAAGGTTTACGCCTGGCACGGCATGCATACGGAAGTCACCTTGCGATTCGACGCTGGGTCCGATCGCGGCATCATATTCTTTGAAAGCCGGACACTGCCGGAAAAACTGACTGACGAGACCTCCACCACGGCCTTTTGATCCACCGGTGCCTCAGGCAACCTTCTGGTCACGCAAAAGTTTTGATTGACAACTGTCGTCCGCTTTCGCATCATGCTGTCCCTATGACAAACGCCGCAAAGCTCCGAGCCGCTTTAAAAAACCCTGGTGCCGTGAAAATTGTCGGGGCCCATGATGCGCTGAGCGCCCGTCTCATCGAACGCGCCGGTTTCGATGGCGTCTGGGCGAGCGGCTTCGCCATTTCAGCCTCTCTGAAATGTATCCCCGACGCCAGCTTTATCACGTCCAGCGAGCAGCTTGATGTCGAGCGAAATATCGTCGAAGCCGTGAATATTCCCGTGATTGCTGATTGCGACACCGGATACGGCAACGCGCTGAATGTCATGCGCACCGTCACCGACCGTGAGCGAGCCGGCGTGGCCGCTATTTGCATTGAGGATAATGTCTACCCCAAGCGATGCAGTTTCTATGCGGGCGTGCGACGTGAATTGATCCCCATCGAAGAGCATTGCGGTAAAATTCGAGCGGCGAAAGCAGCTCAGACTTCCCCAGAATTCATGGTCATCGCCAGAACCGAAGCACTCATTGCCGGGTGGGGACAAGACGAAGCGCTGCAGCGGGCCGAAGCCTATGCGGACGCGGGTGCCGACGCAGTGCTCATCCATTCAAAATCGAAAAAATTCGATGAACTGAAGGCCGTGTACAAGTTGTGGTCCGGGCGCGTTCCGCTTGTCGTGGTCCCGACGATTTTCGACCAAACCACCGCAGCGGAAATGGAAGAGGCCGGCGCGAAGATCATCATCTATGCCAATCAGCCGGTACGAGCAGCCATTCGCGCGATGACGGACGCACTGGCTCTCATCAAGCAGGACACCCGCCCTGGAGCCGCGAACGACCGAATCGTCACGCTACCTGAGGTGTACGACATTGTCGGCGTTCCGCAAATGGAACAAGACGAAAAACACTTCCTTCCGGTGGGAAGTGAACGAATCACCGCGATTATCGCTGCGGCCGGGTTTGAAAAGCAGCTTCTCCCGTTGATTGAAGACAAGCCGAAATGTCTACTCGACATTAAAGGGAAAACGATCCTTGATCGCCAGATCAGTGCACTCAACGAATGCGATATCAAAGATATTGCGTTGGTGCGTGGATATAAAAAAGAGGCGATCGCGCTTCCTAATATCCGCTACTACGACAACGATCGCTACGAGGAAACTGGAGAGCTTACATCGCTTTTCTGTGCTGAGAATGAGCTCCGAGGGCGAACCATTGTTCTGTACGGCGATATCATCTTTGACACCTCGATTCTCGAAAAGTTGCTCAAGAGTCCCGCCGATATCGCCCTGGTTGTCGATCTGGCCTGGTTTGATCAGGAGCAACGGCATGCCCAACCGACCCATCTGAACCCGGATCTTGTCTCACTGGCCGTCTCACCTGGCAAAAGTTACTTGTCCCGATTTGTGATGCCGGAAGGCGAGCACCAGGTGGTCAAGATCGGCCAACAACTTGGACATGACCTGGCGCATGGCGAATTCATCGGCATGGCCATGTTCTCAGAGAAGGGGACTCACGCTCTGCGTGAGTGCTACCGCAAAGCTCAAGCGCAGCATCAGTCATCCCCGTTTCACGAGTCCGCAAGTCTTACCAAGGCTTCTTTCACCGATATGCTGCAGGAACTGATCGACCAGGGTTATCGCATCCAAGCCGTACCGATTTTTAAGGGCTGGATGGAGGTCGATTCTTTCGAAGAGTACCAAAAAGCCTGGGCTAAGATTCGGCAATAATACGCTCTTCGCCACACATAAGATTTTCTTTCTTCACCCCCAGTATTCCGTCAAAGTGGCTCGCGGAGCCGTTTTTCAGGATTATGCACCATTCCTAAATTGATTAGGAGAATGCTCCTGACGAAGCTATGATGATGCAACCTACGATGAGCACTCGAAAATCCTACGCACCTTTGGATAACCGCTATGCTGAGCGCGTGGCGATTACATGTCGTGTCCGCTATGTCGGAGAAGTTCCCACACAGCCGCACCAAGGTGAAGGACTCACAAAAAATATCTCCGTTTCCGGGTGCCACGTCATTAGTGACCGCCCAGTGACGCGTGGGACATTACTGACCCTCACCATTGCGCTTCCCGATGGGCTGCCCCAACTTTTATTAAAATCGGCACATGTTGTGTGGGTCTCAGGTTGTCAGTTTTCTGTCCGATTCATGGATCTGAACCAAGATCATCGAAAACGGCTCCAATCATTCATCTGGAAAAGCATCTCCCACCATACCGTGAGTGATCAACGAACTCGTTTCCGACTCATATAGTCCCCGGCCTCGCCTCCTAAATATTCCCATACTCCCTTTCATGAATGAGCTTTAGGCACTCTTTAACCTCTAAGACCTCGTAGGTCAGATTCAGAGGAAGAGCGCTTTTCACACGAATACACATCGAGCCGATTTTCCGCCTAATTAATTCACCCCCTCTTCAGGATTGAACACTACCCCTCATCTAGTGGGGAGGCAAGATTGCCTCTCAGCGCTACGCTTCATTCATACGACATCTCCGAAGGGATCGATTCGGGACGCGCAACAAGACAGAAAGAGTCGTTTGGGCCGACCTACTTGATCAGGCAAAACTGAAAAAACCAGCGACTCTCAACGGGCATCATCCAAGGAGGTATCATGATGAAGCAAATGAAAACTGCAAAAGGAATGGAAACCACTTACCCAGCCCATTCGATTGAGCACCGCAGAGCGAAAAGAATCGGTGTTTCCTTTGGCCTTATGTACTCAGGCATCCATGGGGACGATGTCCTCATCGGAGACGGCAATGCTGTCGATCTCTCCGAGGGTGGATTGGGTATTCGGGGAAATTGTCCTGTCACTGTGGGTATGGAGTTGACCTTATTCTTATATCTTCTGGATGAAGAAGAACCCCTGTTCGTTTCAGAAGCAACGGTTGCCTGGACAAGAGGATCTCTGTTTGGTGTAGAACTTCAGGAAGTCGGTCTCCACGATGGGGATCGGATGCGGTCGTTTCTCCACGCCCAGTCTGTCGGACAAGCGTAATCGGAGCGGGAGATCGGCAACCGTAATCAGGCTGAGAATGCAAAGTCTCACATTCCGTAGCCTCGGTGTCGACTCTCTGTGCTCTTAGTCGTTCAACCACAATGATCCATCATAGCTTGTCTTCCATATAAGCATCATGCTAATTCATGGTGAGTACGCCGTTACTCACCATGAATAGAGTAAGAACTTCTTCCCGTCATCGACATCAATCGATACAAATACCGGTCATGCGCGGAAGGTCAGCCTGATTCCCTCGAAGAAGCAAGGGAGACAATGAGCAATTCTTCACCTTGCTCGCTGGTTACATTCGCCAACGCATCGAAGTCAGCTACTTCACAATATCTTCGGGTTACCCATGCACGTATTCCATGAAGCAACGGCGATCGAGCACGTCGCTCTGTTCATAAGTGGGCTCATCCGGCAACTGCCAGGTGTGTAAATAACAGGCGTCATTATGAGTCGATTCATCCGACATCCGTTTGTAGCCCTTGGAATCCTCGTTGCCGTTGCGATCAGCGCTTTGATTGTTTATCGCCTGAACACTGACGCCAAAACTGATACAAAGAAGACACGCCTCATTACGGTCGGTATTGTGTCTCCGTTACGCCAAGATCTCGATATTCACCTGCCCTACACAGCCGATATCTCACCTAATCAAGTCGTGAATATCTTTTCCCGGGTCGATGGATACATCTCTAAGCTGCATGTCGATAAAGGTGATTTCGTCAGAGCAAATCAGTTGCTCCTTGAAATTGACCATACCGACTATCAACATGCCGTGAACCAGGCGAAGGCCAACCTTGCAGCCGCTAAGGCGAAGGTCTCTCAACAGGATGCGGTGGTTCGCAACGCGAAACTTACGTTCGATCGCATGCAGACTCTCATCAAAGATCAATTCGTCTCTCAGCAAGACCTGGATACTGCCCAAGTGAACTTCGATGCCGCCGAAGCTGCGCAAGAATCCCTCCAGGCACAAGGCAAACAGATGGAAGTTGCCCTGGCTCAGGCGGAAACAAACCTAGCCTACTCCTATATCCGAGCCCCATTCTCCGGCTATGTCGCAGAACGAAATCTTGATACCGGTGCCTACGTCAGCAGCGCGACTGCGAGCACCTCGACCATGTCGCGAGGCATCATGAGCTTGCACGACATCAAAACCGTTCGCGTACTGATCGACGTCGTCGAGCGAGACATTCCGCTGGTGCAAGTCGGCCAAAAGGCCGAACTGCGTGCCGAAGCATACCCAAGCCAGGTATTCGAGGGAACCGTCACGCGGATCGTCCAGGCCTTAAATCGCGCAACCCGCACCATGACGGTCGAGATTGACCTCCCTAACCAGGATCGTCGATTGAAAGGCGGGATGTTTGCCCGAGTCGAAGTGATGGTGGGCACCCATCACCAAGCATTGCAGATTCCCATTGATGCCGTCAGTCGATTAGAGGACATGCAATATATCTACGTCATCCAAGAGGGAAAAGCCCTGCGAGTAGATGTCGAGCTCGGTGCGCGCAGCGGCAATTGGGTAGAAGTCACCAAGGGGTTAAGAGGGCATGAACAGATCATCGTTGCCGGCAAGGACTTGGTGCATAACGGCACCCCCGTCCACACGCAACCGCTTCTCCAGCCTTCAGCGGTGAGTGCTGAGTCAAGAAGTTGAACAAGACCAATTCTCTGCAATGGAATCCCTAACTGGAATGAGTTCTCGCTCAACACTCGGTACTCATTACGGACCATCTCCCACATGTGGTTGACGCTACTCGCATTACGCAATCGCATCGGCATCCTGATGCTGTCCCTTGCGATGGTGATCTTAGGACTCACCTCTCTCCAACGCCTGCCGGTTGATCTCTTCCCGCAGATTCAGGTTCCGGTTGCCTTCGTCGGAGTCATTTACAAAGGCGCACCTCCGCTCGATATCGAACAGAGCGTCGTCTACCCGATCGAAAAAGCCGTCAGTTCCGCGTCCAACGTCGAACATGTTGAGTCGTTCAGTAAGCAAGGTCTTGGCGCCGTACAGATCTGGTTCAACTGGGGAGCCGACATTAACGTCGGCCAAATGGAGGTGATGCAACGCATCACCCAGATTTTGAACAGCCTCCCACCGGGCATTTTGCAACCCTTTATCGTTAAATTTGACGTGTCCAACATACCCGTTTCCATCGTGTCCGTAGCCAGCGACGAGTTAGACGAACGCGCGCTGTATGACATCGCCTACAACACGATCGCCCCTCAAATTGAGCAGATTGCCAATGTCGCGGCGGCCACTGTCGAGGGAGGGAAGATCCGCCAGATCAATATCAACCTCGATCCGGCCCTCCTCAATGCCCGCGGACTCTCGATCCTCGACGTCGTGCAATCCGTCAAGGCATCCAATGTCATCCTGCCATCAGGTGACATTAAGGCCGGCAATTTTGACTACAACGTGTTTACGAACAACCAGTTTCGAACCGTCGATCCGATCCAAGACGTCATAGTCAAAGTGACTCCGCAGGGCAATCCGGTCCGTGTGCGCGACATCGGGACTGTGACGGACTCATCTGATATCCAAACCAATATCGTTCATGCAGACGGAGCCAAATCAGTGTTTCTTCGCGTGAATAAGCAACCGATCGCCAACACCGTCGAAGTCGTGGATGCCTTGCGGGCAACCCTTCCCAAACTGTTCGGGATTCCCGAGGGAGTGAAGCTTGGCATTTCGTTCGATCAATCGCTGTATATCCGTCAATCCATCCACAATCTGACTGAACAAGCCCTACACGGCTCGCTATTGGCCGCAGCCGTGATTCTCATCTTCTTGCGCAACCTCACCAGTACGTTGATTATTTCCGTGGCTATTCCGCTCTCCATGCTCGTGACGTTTGTCGTTCTGTATTTTACCGGTCAAACCCTGAACGTCTTCACGCTTGGCGGACTTGCGTTGGGTATCGGTCGACTGGTTGATGACTCCATCGTGGAGCTGGAAAATATTCAGCGTCACATCAATGTTAATCCCAGTCGGTGGAACGCCATCCTGGATGCCGCTCGGGAAGTCGCGATGCCGATTTTTGCCTCCACAGTCACGACCGTAGTGGTCTTTCTCCCGATGTTTTTCGTCGTCGGCATTGCGCGCCTGTTGCTGATCCCATTGACCGTCACGATCGCGATTGCACTTTTTACTTCCTTCATCATCTCCCGCACCGTGACACCGGCGCTCTGTTATAAGTTCCTCAAACCTGAGCAGGAAGCCCGGCGAACGATGCCAAACTGGTTTACCGGACTGATGGATTGGAGTCGACGCCGATACGAGTCTCTCGACAACAGTTACGAAGAGTCGTTGCAGTGGGTCCTAAAACACCGCCGAATCTTTATCACGATGGTGCTGCTGATCTTCGTCGGATCTCTCATGTTGGTTCCGATGATCGGAACGGAGTTCCTGCCGGTTTCGGATGAGAGCCAGTTTCGCATCGTCCTGCGCGCGCCGGTCGGTCAACGAGTTGAAAAGACCGAGCAACAGGTCTCGGAAGTCGAGCGGGTTCTCCGAGCCAATATTCCTGCGACTGAACTGGAGACAATCGTTTCAAGTACGGGAGTCTTGTCGCAAGGCCGCGCATCGCTCTTCAATCCCAATACAGGACCTCATACCTCCTCGATTCAAGTGTACTTAGTCTCACCGGACAAACGGACCAGAACCCAAGTCGAGATCATGAATGAAGTGCGCCCGACGATCGTCAAACTCTTCCCCGGCGTCTCGATGTATTTTGACCCCGGCGGTCTCGTCAAGCGCGTCACGAGTTTCGGCTCTCAAAAATCTGTTGATGTAGAAATCTACGGCTATGACTTCGAAAAGGCGAGAGAGGTAATTGCCCGAGTCAAAGAAATCATGGAGCAGACGCCCGGACTGGCGGACGTTGAACCGAGTCGAGAGGAAAACTATCCGGAAGTGAACGTGACCGTCGATCGCGAAAAAGCGGCCCTGCTTGGCATCAGCGAGGCCGACGTAGCCAATACCGTCTTATTTTCTCTGAACGGAAACGGTCAAACCGATCCAATCATTTACACGGACCCGCAAAGCGGCAATGAGTACTTCATCAGCGCCTGGTTGGATGAAGCACACCGGAAGAATCTCACTGATCTAGACAATATTCTCCTCACGACCAAAGCAGGCGAGCCCGTCTTGCTCAAAAACATCGCGTCACTCAAGTTGAATTCAGGGCCGGTGAAAGTCGACCGGAAATATTTCCAACGCGTGATCCATCTCACAGCCAACCCGACCACTCGGCCCCTCGGCGAGATTGCCGACGATCTCGAATCGTCGTTCGCCGCGCTCCAATTACCGGCGGGGTTTAGCATCAAACTTGCCGGTCAAATTCAGCAACAACGAGAAACCTTCCAAGGATTGCAGTTTGCGATTATCCTAGCCCTCCTGCTGGTCTACATGGTCATGGCCGCCCAATTTAAGTCGCTCATCGATCCCTTCATCATCATGTTTTCGGTGCCGATGGGCTTTCCCGGCGTAATCCTGATTCTCTTCCTTACGAATACCACGCTGTCCACCACTTCGATGATGGGAATCATCATGATGTTTGGGATTGTCGTCTCAAACGGCATCTTACTGGTTGATTACACCAACGTCTTGCGCCGTAGCGGCGAACCCATTCATCGGGCCGTCGTGACTGCCGCACGAACCAGACTGCGCCCGATAGTCATGACCTCGCTCGCAACGGTCTTCGGGCTTCTTCCCATGGCGATCGGCCTCGGGACCGGAGGCGAAACGAACGCGCCCCTCGCAAGAGCGGTCGTCGGAGGGTTGAGTGTTTCCACCCTCCTCACGCTGTTTCTCATTCCAACGATGTATCTGATTCTAGAGGACTATTTCCCGAGGCAACTCACAGAAGAGACGAACGACCACGGAACCACCGCTACCGGCATGCTTTCTACTCCAGAGTAGGCTCTCCTCAATGCTCAACAACGTCCGGAAATAGCGACTTCAGCTGCATAGCCAATCCGATGTCCCCGGTGATCTGCAAACGCCCCGACATCGCCATCGTCATCCCACTGAGCCGTCCATTCAGAATTCCAATACAGTCTGCTTCCGTCATTGAAAGAGTCACATGCGGATCGGCATGAATGCCATCCTTCACAACGCAGGTCCCATTTTGCACCAGCAGATGATAGTGGCTGCCTTGGTCTCCACGAAGATTGAACTGGTAGATGGCATCAAGATCCTCAGCCGCATCCTTATCCAGTTTTGCGGGAAGCGCCTCAAGCACTTCTCTAATTGTCTTAGCTTGCATGAATAGACCTATCCCCTCAGTAATAAATAAAACCTTCGGGGGTGCATCAACACACCCCCGAAGTCATTGCGCGGTGACGGAAACCCTCTAGTACCGGAGAGTAACTGTGGCTAGACTGCGCCGGGCGCCGAAGAAGTCTTTTGAAAAAGACTCAACAACTGCCGGATCATAGCCCTTACAGCTGAAAATGTCGAGGTAGGCGTAATTGGTGTCGTTGGCAAAATGGCCGCTGATCAATGAGGTCGAGATCAGCTGCACCATAGAGTACCCAGCCACACGGCCTTCACCAAAATTAACGACCTGGCATTCACCGTAACGCTTCATGCCGATTAGCTCACAGAGTTCAACGACGTAGCGCTTGATATACTCAGCGTCGCGTATCAGTTCGGGATTGCAATCGTGGAGATCGACGGCGGTGCAGAGCCCCCATGCCTTACCACTTCCGACCATCTCTTGAACCGGTCGGACAGCGGCCGCAGGGGCGTTGGGTGGTAAGATTGTGGACTCGGAACTAGCCGAGGTACTCATAGAGGGGGGTTCCCTTTCTGTAAGAAGGTTGAGCACATAGAGACTACTATGCGTGAACTATACCATGATTTTTTCAATGCGCACGCGATGCTACAGAAAAAATTCCACGCTTGCAAAAAACCACCGGCAATCGGTTGACAAGATTTCAACTCTCAGGGACAATGCTTTCTATGCCTTCTTCTCCAGACATCATCCGAGAGAAACCTCGTATCGAACTACCTGATCGCCTTTGTACTTGGTGCAATGTACTCATGAGAAAGCGGCTGGTGGGCGGCGACCAATTTGTTCATTACACATGCCCCAAGTGCGTGTTTCAGCATACCCGTCGAGTGGGAAGCAATCCCTAACCCACTGATTTATTTGGATCTTGATCCTCGCCACTCAACAGACTCACCCTTGCAGATAAAGTCGTCGACGGCTTATTTCTCATAGCGCACCTGCCGGATTATTACCCGTCATCCACATCTCATCTATTCTCTATCCAGGACAAAAAGCGCCCATTCCGCTTCTCGTCACAATCGCACGAATGCGGGGAGCAACCTCGGACAGTGACTGCTCTGTAACGATAGACAATGCCCCAAGAAGTGGCAGCAACCCGCTATTGTCAGATTTTGACTTGCTCGTACGGATAAGAAACAAGAGGCGAGTGAGCCGACTGCGCTATGGTCCGTACCTATATCTAATCGCCGTGGGAGAAACGGCTCTGGACATGATCGTCGAGAATATGAGCCAATCGCTCTCGATCCTCAGGACTGATGGACACGATTTTTGCGCCTAATCGAGGCGTCCGCACGTACACCACTTCCAACTGACAGGTCAGTGCGCCACCATGCTCCAGCTCTATCCCGAGCTGAAGGACATCACCCTTCTTCACAAATAGACGGCTCTCAAGGCGGACTCCGGATTCACTGACATCGAGCACCGTGCACGGCGCCGAGAGTGCGCCTCGCTGTAACCGGCCGATACGACCGACGGTGATGCGCGAGTGCTTCCGCTTAAATCCCATGGCCAGGCCTCCCGTTGCAGAAATCATAGCAGGCAGATCTGGCAGGCCAAAGACAATTGGAGAAACGGCTACAGTTTGCCTTGCACGAGGGTTCGCACCTGTTCCATGCGTTGGCGATTGACGCCAAGATCGCTATAGCCGGTACGGGAGGCAGAACGGAAATGAATCGTTTTGTCCTCAGCGTCGAAGAGAAACTCCACATCATCGACGAACCGAAGTAACAAAGAGGTGAATTCATAGTGAAGATATGACTCGTCTTCTTCAACGAGCTTCGTTCGAGGCAAGGCTGCAACCACAGCCTTTAAGGCTTCTTTCGCTTCTGCGCGGGGTTTCTTGCATGAAAATGGCTGGATAGCATGCCCCTCATCGGTCGCCTGGGTCGAGACGCAATTGGGGCTGGAAGGGCAAGGAGAAAGCGTTCGTCGGCTCATGAGACCGTCACTGTACTCTCTTCGAGTATGGCTCGCAACCAGATCGCTACCACAAGAAAAGACAATCAGAAATACCTTTATCTTGATCAACGAGGCACGAACCGGTTATACACCTCGCCAACGATCGACATGCCGATGAGAGTAGCTCACCCCTAGACGATGCTCGATCGTTACGACACACAAACGAATCAATAGGAGATACTTGTCAGTATCGGTAGCGTCTCTGCTGGACTCACAACCTGCACGGAGACGCGCCCGATGATACGCCCGTCTTGAGATTCAACATCGACCCGCCACTCGCCGGAATCGAGACGCTGCTTGAGGCTGTAGGCTCGATATCCGCCCTCGCGCCCACCAGAGATTTTCAACGGAATTCGGTCGGCATGCATGAACGGCCTAGCGTCGTTCGGGCGGAAATACCAATGATGATAGATCGTAGTGTTGAGATCAACCGGTGCAAACACGGCGGTGAAGCAATAGATTGGTGTATTCGAGGGATAGGTCGTATCCGACCGTTTCCACACCTGATACCACTCCTTTTCAAAAGAGAGATCGAACTGGTCGCCCGTTCTGGTGATCTCATGATACATCCCACCGAACTTCATCGACAGTGGAACCGGCGGAATCCAATTAAGAAAATAAAATCCAATGAGCACCGCGATAAGTCCCACGGCGGGACCACTGACCCCCAGAGCTTCGCGTGCGGAGCGATCAGGATTCTGCCGATAGATGAGCTGAACCACGCGCAGAATGACTGCCACGCTCACAGCGGCGCCGATCAAGAACACGCCGACATTCATGTAGCCTGCCATGACCGGCAGAAAAAACGTGAAAAAGGCGAAACAGACCACTGCATAGAGACACACGAGCAGCCGGAGATTCGAGAATCGATCACGGAGGAACTCGTTCCCCACCAGCAACAGGATGAGCAGTCCAAAGAAGATCGCTGAGCTGGTCAGCGTGGCGCTGCGGGAGTAAAACACGGCATAGGCGCTGAAGAGACCACCCAGGAGAAATTGCATCGCCATGGGGTAGTAGGGTCTCGTGCGGACGAGCCATCGGATCAACCTTGATGGGTGCGTCAGCTCATGAACGTCAGCGGGTGCAACACCGAGCCGCCCCGTGAGGACAATCAACGTACCCAACACTGCCAGATACAACAGCAAAACCAGATTATCCAGAAGTCGATCGATGCGCGAGAGCGTCAGCGTGTCGTAGGTCACACCGGACAAAAAAAACACCGCCGGCATGAAGGGCTTCGTGAGGGCCGATTGGATTTTTGCGAGTGGACTCATGCCGCCACTGTGCTTAATGACCGACGATTGATCAATGAAAAGTTAGTTTCAAGAAGGCGGCAGTCGTGGCTCTGATGAATCAAGTCGCAGGCTCATCCACACTTCCCCCGAGCCGCGATCCACGCCTGCCTCACACGAATGCCGGTAATGGGGCATACACGACGGGATGTCCGATCAACCGCTCCAGCCATGAGGCCATCGCCTCTTCCTGGAGCGGAGCCTGATTTAAACGCGCTTCGATCTTGAACTGCCCATTGGTTCCGACAATGCCGATGATTGCCGAGGCATCCTCCGCGTCAGGCAAGACCGTCTTCGTCTGAAATTCACAGAGCGTCGCGTACAGGAGACCATGCGGACGAATCGCCTCTTGCACTTCAGGGAGATCATCCAGCGGACAATGGACGGAACAGCGATAGGCAAGCCTCGCCCTCGGTTCAATTCCCTGGAATTCGGCCAATGCGGTTTCTGAAAATCCGGTCAGATAGGCGCGAACTCCGGCCGGCTCCGGATGAAACGTCTCGGCGAGCTTGCTGGCCGGCACGAGAAACTCAAACGCATCGGACGTATTGTACTCGAACTGGCAGGGACCAAACGCATCGGGCCATGAGCAGAAGAATGGAATGGACTCATCGGAAGGCCGAAGGGTCACGGCCTGTTTCTCTACATGAGTCTCGATCGACAGATCCAAAATACTGATCGCGTCGAGAAAGGCCGCTCGCCGCTCGTCCAGCCACCGTACCCGATCGCCGTCACCGCGCGTTTCTCCAGGGGTGATGACATCCTGAGTCTGCAGTCGAATCCGGATGAACGAATGGGCATGCCGAAACCCGATCCAGAACATGGCTCGCTGGTCATGCAACCGCAATACGTCTCGAATACGCCATGGATGGCTGATAGAGCAGTACGTGCCGATATCTTGATGGCGTTGATAGATCGTATGGTAGGCGCCGGAGAGGAGGAAAAAGTCGCCCCGCCATTGTTCCCGCACCTGCACGAGCGTCACGTCTTCCGTGGCCCAAGGAGCAAGTTGATCGAAATCCTCAATCGACCCGACCGTCCATTCCTCCACGTAGCAGATGACGTCGCTGGCAGGCGAGACAGGCTTTAACCCGAGTGCGGCAAGCCGATCCCCTACGGCAAGCGCCTGGCTAAAGCTCAAGGGCGTGGTCGTTTCCCACCGCCGTTCACGCACGGAGAGGCATCCTTACAAACAGGGTGTGGTCGACGTCCCTACGCAAAATATCAAGGCCTCTCCCTGCTTGGTCGACCGTCACTCTTGCAGGGATCGTCGGGCCGGGCGTAACGCCTTGCTGTCGATCGTCGTGTCAGTGATGAGTCGATCAAGCCCGTCTTTCAAAGTCGCCGCCAATTGCTCTCGCACATCATCCTCGCTCAGCCAAAACACGGTCCGACTCCGGCCACCTTCAATGGTGCGGATGGTGGTGCTTCGGTCGACGAGATTCTTGGCCTGAATCGTAAACCGGCTGGTCGTATCAATGATGGAGGAAAAAGCGCGGCTCTTGACGGTCGCGGAGAAATCTTGGATCTGCCCGCTGATGATAATGTCAGCATCCGCAGCGGATCCGGCCGGGGCCACGCGCACATTCCAGACCCGATCTCGCCATCCACGAGTTCGTAAGCGATCGGCAAGTCGCTGGGTGATCACACCCGCAAGGCGATCGCCCGACACGTCGAAATGCGTGGCTCCGCCCCAGAGATGCGTGCGTGTCCCCAGACGGCTCTTGTCCGTCCGTTTGTCCTCAAACGGCTCGATGGCGATCTTGACCGGCTCGATGTCGGTCACCTGCACCATCGGTGGCTTCTCGCGCAAATCCAGATAGCGCATCTCTCCCGTTCCCCTACAGCCGGCCAGCACGGTCGCCATCATGATGGCACCGCCCAGAACTCGTAATGACGATTGCGTCACAGGCTCCTCCCTGGCAAAGTTCAAAAAGAGTGGCTTCCCAGTCTACCCAAGTTTGGTCCCAGAGACAATTAGGATAAAAAAGTTATGGGGTGAGGAGCGGGGACATCAAGCGAAAGGTGTCACGGGCCAGCTGAGCCAACCGCCCCTCCCGTACTTGGGGATCCTCGAAAGGCATGCACCGCATGACCTTCAGGAACGACCGCTCGGCCAAGACGGCGGCAATCTGCGCTTTCCGGTCATGGGTGATCGGTAGCGTATACCCCTCTCCGCGCTTCCACTCCCATAACGACGGTGCCAGAGAAAGCTCTAGGTCGTTTCCCGCAAGCTGGTGAAATCGGCCGAGAAGCTGCCGCTTGTATCGCCCGATCTCCGAACCTTCCAGCAAGAGCGCACAGGCGACATGATGCCCCCACCAGACCAACGTGCGGAACGTACACTTACTGGCACCGGAGAAGTGTTTCGGGCAATCAAGGTATTGATAGGGAAAATCCTCCAGATGCTCGCCTTTGACCAG
>CABVRR010000004.1:2879-19242 GCA_902500705.1 uncultured Nitrospira sp. | reverse complement strand
GCAGCAGCCTCACGCTACTTTTGGCGCGTTTCAAACGCGGAAACTACCAGTTCGTATAGACGACGGCAATCGGCACAGCGCAACAGCACACGATCCTGAAAGACATCCATCTCGCGAAGCGACAGCGCCGTCTGATGCGTCGACACACAGGCCTTGAGCAATTCCTCACCGGCAGGTTCGTCCCGCCGAACATCTTTAGCGGCTATCTGTTGGGCCGAAGATGCTTTCGACACGATCGTCTCAATCGTCAGATAATGGGCCGATTTGCATGCACTGCACGACAGCACGACTGCGTGCTCATCGGTCATTCGCCTGACCGTCACGCATAGAGGATGGACTGACCAGCACTGTTGGAGAAAGGCCCCGCTTTTGATGACCTGCGCCATGATCGTTTTAGCTAGCTCTTGAAAAACCCACCAGTAGCGTCCTCACTCAGCCTAAAAGCTCAACGTACAGATTCAGAGTGCGCTTCCGCCTCTCCGCTTGTTACGACCTTGCGGATGGCGTTTTGACCAGCTTCTGAGTTCCTGTGAATGAAGGATCTAAGGCTTCTAAAAAGCTGAATCAGCCCTCACCTGAGTAGAGGGCAACGAAGAATCAAAATCTAAGGCATGGCAACCACGGGAACGCCATCTTTCTTGGAAGAAGGCGAGACACCTTCCTGCGCTGTGCGACAGGGCTTGCACACCCGAGGTCGCGCTTTCAGAAAGGACATCTTCCCACTGGCAAGGCAACTGTAATGGACAAACTCGTCACAGACCGTACATCGAGACCAGCCTCCCCGAAGCATCGTCTTGTCTCGATAGAGATCGTCTTGGCAGACTCTGCATATGCGGGGTTGGACAGGAAGCGTCATCGGCTCCCACTCCCCGCCGCCTTTTCGAATACTCATAAGAGCAGAAGTATAGCGGGCCAATCGGATGAAAAACAAGCGAGTGAAAGCTGCTACATCGGAGTACCTTCGCGTATCGGATTCAATACGGTGCGGCAAGAGCAGGCTGAATTTCCAACGACGAAGTTCCTTGCAAATTTCACGCAATGCCTTTTCTGCTGAAACAGTCTTCGTAACCTTTCACTTCCAAGCGAAAAAACACTTGTCTACCTCGGCAACATCTGCCTCATCAACAACGGTGAGCGGCTCGGCTTGTGTCTCATTCAGCGAATACTCATCACACCCTCTGTAACCAGCCATTTGCTGACAAGCTGAGGATGCTCCGTAAGCGTTCGGCTGTTCCCCGCGGCTTTTACGGGACCTTCACCATCAGCCTTGTGCACATATGACTAAGCAGGTTTCCCATTCATCCCGTTTGACTCATCCCCTGTCCTTTGCTACTCTCCGCGCGGATTGATCGGTCATCAGGAAACCAGATGATATGAACATCGCGGAGTATCTTGAACGGAAACGGGTCGACGTCGATCGGTTTCTTGATCTTGTTGCGCCGCCATCCGTGACCGCACCGACGACGTTGCATGAGAGCATGCGCTACAGCCTATTGGCCGGTGGCAAGCGGATCAGGCCGATCTTGACGATTGCCGCGGCGGAGGCGCTCGGTTCGACGGCGCCCGGCCTCATGCCAGTGGCCTGCTCGCTCGAACTGATCCACACTTATTCGTTGATTCACGACGATCTCCCCTCCATGGATAACGATGATTTTCGCCGGGGAAAACCGACCAACCACAAGGTCTACGGTGACGCCATGGCGATCCTGGCCGGAGATGCGCTCCTCACCATGGCGTTCGATCTCATCAGCCGCCCCGATCTGATGAAAGGCTGCGATCCGGTGCGGCAGGTGCGGTTGGTTCAAGAACTGGCCTTTGGCTCAGGCAACAGCGGGATGGTGGGGGGACAGGTCTTCGACATTCAAGCCGAGCGCAAAGACATCGATCTCACGACCCTACAAACCATTCACAAGCACAAGACCGGCATGTTGATTCGGGCCGCCGTGCGAATGGGGGCAGTTGCCGCAGGCGCCACCGACCGACAGCTGGACGACCTGACCGGCTATGCCGAGGATATCGGCCTGGCCTTTCAGATTGCCGATGATGTGCTGAACGTGACCGGCACCAGGGAAGAGCTCGGGAAAAATCCGAACACCGATGCCGAACGTGGGAAAAAAACCTACCCGACGTTTTACGGCGTGGATGGGGCGAAGCAACTGGCCGAAGACTGCGTGACACGCGCCATCACCCGATTAGTGTCGTTGGGCCCTCCCGCTGATCCGCTGCGCGAGATCGCGCGGTATATCACCTCTCGCAAGAACTAAGAGCTGATCGCACATGGGTTACAGCATGCGTGTCGGATTCGGATTGTTCGCCGTCAGCTCGGCGCGATACACCATGTGCTCCCGGTCATGAAGGCCCTGGTCACCGGAGCGACCGGATTCGTCGGAGCCGCCGTGGCTCGCGCCTTGCTCAAAGCTGGCGTAGAAGTTCGCGTCATTGCCCGCCCCGGAAGCGACGCCACCAATCTCCAATCATTACCGATCGAGAAGGTGCTCGGCGATCTTCGCGATAAAGAATCCCTGCGCCAGGCCTTGAGCGGCTGCCATCACCTCTACCATGTCGCCGCTCATTATGCCCTCTGGGCTAAAGATCCTTCGATCTTCTACGACATCAACGTCGACGGCACCCGCAATCTGTTGGAGGCTGCGCGTGAAGTCGGCATCCAGCGCACCGTGTACTGCAGCACCATCGGCGCCATCGGCTTGCCGCCTGGCGGTGGCCTGGGCACGGAGGAGACGCCCGTATCACTCGATCAAATGGCCGGTCACTATAAGCGATCGAAGTATCTGGCCGAACAGGAGGTCCATAAGCTGGCGCAAACAGGCTTCCCGGTCGTCATCGTGAATCCCAGCGCACCGGTTGGTGAACGTGATGTGAAACCGACGCCGACCGGTCAGATCATCGTCGATTTCATGAAAGGCCGGATGCCGGCCTATATTGAAACCGGCATGAACATCATCGACGTCGATGACGTCGCCACTGGGCACCTGCTTGCGATGGAGAAAGGCAGGCAGGGCGAGCGATATATCCTCGGATCCAAAAACTTGTTACTGCGTGAAGTATTCGAGATTCTTAGCACGCTCACAGGCCTCAAAGCTCCATCGGTGAAATTGCCACGGAGTGCGGTCCTCCCGCTCGCCTATCTCAATCACTGGCTCGCCAATCTGACAGGCCACCCTCCACGTATCCCGCTGGAGGGTGTGAAGATGGCCAAGTATAAGATGCACTACGATTGCAGCAAGGCGGTCCGGGAACTCGGCCTACCGCAACATCCGCCTGAGGTTGCACTGGGAAAGGCCGTACGCTGGTTCAAGGCTCATGGATATGTATAACGCCACATACCTGCAGCGGAGTTGCGAGTGCTGAACCTTCCGACAACTCAGGCCTAAACACTCACCACTTCAACGCTCGATGGACATCTTCGATCTCTTCATTAAGACAATTACCCTCCGCCCGTATGTCTTTATATTCCTGGCCGTCTTCCTCTTTTCCGCCATCCAATTGATCGGCTGGCAACGCACTTGGCGCTTCTGGCTGATCAGCTGGGCCACGGCGTTCATCTGTGAGTTCTCGTCTACCCGAAACGGGATTCCATTCGGCTGGTATTTCTACAACGGCTCAACGGTTGGACAAGAGCTCTATCTGTCCAATGTGCCATTCATGGATTCCATCTCGTTCAGTTTTCTTCTCTTCGCCGCCTACTGTGTGGCGCTCGGACTCTTACTCCCGTCTGACTCTTCTCTGAACACCGGGCGTGCGCTGCTCAAACCGTTGCGATTTGAGACGAAGGCCCGTACGAGTTGGACCGTCTATGCACTGACCCCGTTGCTCTTTGCCTTCATCGATATGGTCATCGATCCGATAGCGTTACGCGGCGACCGCTGGTTCTTGGGCAAGATCTACTACTACCCTGACCCAGGCTGGCATTTTGGCGTGCCGTTCGCGAACTATGTCGGCTGGGCTGTGGTCGGGCTGATTTCACTGGCCGTCTATTTTTCGCTGGACCGACGGCTTCCTCCCCTTTCACAGACTCGCTCGATCACCCACCGACTGTTACTGGGCATTGGTCTGTACTATGGCGTACTGACGTTCAATCTCGGCGTCACCTTTTGGATCGGAGAATCATTCATGGGCCTATGCGGCCTGCTGATGCACCTGCCCGTTGCGATCATGCTAATCCTGCGCCTTACGTCTGCACAACGAATCCTGCCCGCTCCCTAACCCGGTGGCATTCGCCTCCCAGAGTTTGTATAGTGAGAAGAGTCGGGCTGACACGTAGACGCTATCAATACAGAGAGGTGTTTTTGATCAGTAACACCAACATGCGCTTCTCGGCCATACCGACCGAGAGCAACGACGGCCATCATGATTGGATCAACCCATGCTGAAATACGTTGATCGATCGATGCTCGTGGCACTCGTTCCTCTCATAGGCTTATGGCTGTCCACCGTCGCTCTGGTTTATGGTGCCGATCTTCATGTGCTGGGTATCGTGGCGGCCATCGACGGCAAACACATTGAGGTCAAAACAGCCAAAGGGCCGGTGATTTCCGTCCTGCTCAGTAAACAGGTCAAGTTCAAGAACAAAAGTAATCCGCAGTCCAACAACCCGCCCACCCTGGGCGACCGAGTCATCATCGAGGCGGTAAAAGACGACAAGAGTAAGAAAGTGACGGCAACCATCATCCATTATTCACCGGGCGGAAGCCCTTTACCTCCACGGTAGCCGATGCCGACGATTCGATTCGCAAGGGCCGTGCATGAATCTCCATTCCATGGTGGAATGCGCCGGGCCCTCATACGCGTGCTGATCACCGGAATTGCGGTCTTCTTGGCAATTACGATTGTTCCGGGTCTGGAAGCCGACAGCCTCGCGGCCGGCATTGCCGCCGTGCTGGTCCTCACCTTCTTAAACGTCATCCTGCGACCCATACTGTTCTTGCTTGCCTTACCGCTGATCGTCTTTACACTCGGCCTCTTCCTCGTAGTCTTGAACGCGTTGCTGCTGGAACTGACTGCGTTTCTGGTGAAAGGATTTACCGTCTCAGGATTCTGGCCATCCGTCGGCGGCGCGCTGATCATCAGTCTGGTCACGACTATCCTGAACAGCTGGATCATCGATCGGCAGACCCATATCGAAGTCGAAGAGGACTATCGCCGCCCACCCAAAATCATCAATCCGGATTAACACATTGAGAGAGGGTGCATACTCCTCTCGGAAGCACATCGAGGTGTTATTTTTTGACAAGCACGTGTCTCGGGGAATGCTCAACCTCCAGTGGATCCTTCTTCTCCGCCTGTCTCTTCGCATGATCATGAATCCTCGTCCATGCTGACGATCGGATCACCTCGATTCTGATCACTATGCGTAAGATTCATTACGTCACCATTTCTATAGTAGAATACGACACATGCGGGCGACGCCCACCTTTTAAGGGACGACTCTATGATCTGCCGGTTCAGGCATGTTGTTCGTACCGCAATCTTGAGCAGCATTCTCGCCCAGTTTGCTTGGGCTCAGGAACATCCGGTGCCGACGAGCTTGTGGGGAAATGTCCCTGCTCCTCCCGCTGTTGACCAACTACCGACGCCCAAAAGGCCATGGGTCATCCGCGAGCGAGAGATCACGATCAACCTCCCACTTCTCCAGATATTAAAAGATGCCGGAGCCAGACCTCATCCCCGAGTCATCCTTGAACTCTTCGATACGCTCAAGCCTGAACTGGACATCACGTCCACCGTGTCTCGCATCAACGACACCGCCGTTATCCACGGCATCTTTATGCCTCCCTCGCAAGGCGATTTCACCTTTACGATCACCCGAAATCTTCTGGTCGGAACCATCCAGATCGGTGACGGACTCTATACCATTGAACACATGACCAATGGCCGGTTACGACTACTCGAAATCGATCCCGACAAAATGTCGAGAGATTAATTTTCAGAAGGTAATTCAAGCCGAACTGCCGCAATCGTCTTGCCGAGAATCTGACAAGGAACCGCGCACTTCCAAGACCATCAACTAAACCCGCTCCAGTCACACAAGCCGCTGCGACGAGTGCGTCGTGCCATATCACACATGCTCATGCTGCATCCGTCATGACAGGGCTCATACCATCACATTCATCGTTCATGACGAGGGCAACGCTTCAGTTTTTCGATGTGGAAATGATGTCGCCCCATGAGCGATGAGCGCATAAAATCGAGTATTGCGAAAGTCACCCGAGAGAGTAGCTATTCATCAACGTTCCGGCTACAATGCGGTCGCTCGTAACGGAACGTATGACCACGCCGACAGCTCAGACCAAACCGACTCCGGAAACGCATCTTCAACGGACGTTGAATGCCGCGCTGAACGACATCGGCACGGATGCCGTGTTGGTGGCCGTCTTCCACCATGAACATGGTCCACTCGTGGAACATGCGTCCCGCGGATTCACGTCGCGAGATGTCCAAGCCATTCTCCGTACCCTGTCCACGCAACGTGCTGCAGCCTTGACCCCGACTACCCAAGATGCTGATGGGGGGCGTGCCATCCGACTACGGTTGATCACACCCGGGATGAAATCCCTGCTCGTTGTTCCGCTCCGCCACCTCACTCGGATCTATGGCTGCCTGGTGATCGGACGGAAAGAGGGAGCCGCGTTTTCCAAAAAAGACAAATCGCACCTGGAGCAAATGTGCGACGGCATGACCAAGACCCTGGACCGAGAAGGGCTCTTCAATACCAACGTGGTGTTGAGTCGGTCCTACGTTGCCCAGGAACCAACCCCTCCTCAGCAAACCGGACCAGACCTGTTTCCGCTGGTCACGAAACACTTTTCACCGGAGCTTCAGGAGAAAATCGAGGCGGTCCTGACCGAAGCGCACCAATACGTGACCTATGATCGAGCCTGGGCCTGCTACTACGACCCACTGGCGGGAAACGTTGAGGTATTGGGCGTCGCCGGCGATGTGAAAGCAGATCCGAAAGACGCCAAGAAAGATTTAAAACCCGGTCAACGCCTGACGCTCGACAGTTCGGCGGCAGGATGGGCCGTCCGCCATCGCAAGCCTCGTGTGGATCATGACCTTGCTTCCACTCAAGGTCGTTTCCTCGATCACAAACATCTCTTCAAGGATCGATTTCAGTCGTCGCTCGTAGTTCCCTTCTTCGTCAAGGGCCAGGTCGGCGGGACCTTTACGTTAGGAGCGAAAGATCCGCAACGGTATCAGACCACCGATGCCCGTACACTGGAACCCATTATCCTGAAGCTCACAGAACTGTTGCAGGCCCCGGCCCCGCAGGCTGTCGCTCCGTCTCCGACGACCGATGTCGGCACGCCAGGCCCCCAGCTACTCCCTTCCGTTCCATCCGAGCCCGTCATTCGAAAGCAGGAACGTCAGGCTGCGATCGGCGAGTTCGGCACGTTTCTCGCTACAGAGATCCGAGAACCCCTCGCATCCATTCGATCGCAACTCGAAGAAGTGACCGGCGAAGGAATCCTGGACTTTGACCCCCAGACCCGTGTTGAAAATGCGATGCGTGATCTGATTCGGATCGAAGCGATCCTGAACGAGATTCTCGATTTTGCCAAGCCGCTCGAATTGAATCGGCACCTGTGCCGCATCCCGGAGGTACTCGAGAGTGCTCTCGTGGTGGTAGGAACAGATCTGGAAGCGACTCGTATCCAGGTCATCAAGGACTACGCCAACATCATCGCTCCTGTGCGCGGCGATGAAGCGAAACTTCAACAAACATTCTTGAGCATCTTCCGCAACGCGTGCGAAGCCATGTCTCCGGGCGGCCATCTCCATATCCAGGTCACCCAACATCGCGCCGGACGAGGAATAGAGGTCCAGATTCTCATCAAGAACGATGGAGTCCCCATCCCGATTGAAATCGTCGACAAAGTCTTCGAGCCATTTTTTACCACCAAGAGCTCAGGGATCGGATTGGGTCTTCCCAGCGTCAAGAAAATCATCGAGGAACACGGGGGAGCTATTGCGATCGGCAGCGCCCCAGGTGAAGGGACCACGGTCACTATTCGTCTTCCCGGCATCAGCCGTGGCCCCGCATTTCGGCACCGTGGCCGTGGCCGGCGTCATCCACGACGCCCGAGTTGATATCTCCGTTTCTATCCCTCCTTCACTGGTGGCATCGTCTGCGCTTCTTCAGGACACAAAGAGAATCGCTTGAATAAAACCAGATAGGGCCTGCCGGTTTGACAGGACAACCTTCCATCGTTATGATTCGGCTCGCGGGCGATTCATCCAACATGACTATGCTGACTGTACGATCCTCATCTATTGCCGTAGCTCAAAGGGAGAACTAAGTATGAAACTTCTTACCGGTGTAGTTGCGACGGCCTCCTCGATCCTGATTGCATGCTCAGTGGCATCGGCCAACCCGGCGCTGCTGCCGAAACATGAAGGCTATCCCATGAAGAACAGCGGAAGCCCCGTGAACGGTCAGCCGACGGCCAATGATCCTGGTCAGTCCGACGCGCATGGAGCCGCCACGCTGTTGAAGTCTGCGGATTCGGTTCAGAATGCCGAGCAGAAACTGACCAAGAGTGACAATGCGCGCATCACCGAGGGACAAGGCGCCGGACGACTGCCGACGGTCGAGGGACCTCAGATTCAGATCGCCCCGCCGGTGACGTCTGCGACCAAGATCACCGGCGATCGAAAAATCGACTAGTTTCTTTCCGAGCGGAAGACAAAAGGAGAAGCCCTGCCAGACAGGCCTTCTCCTTTTTGTTGACTGTCACGATTGCCGACCGGATCGGCCCGGGTGATGCCCGGCACCCAGTAAGCGAAACCGCCAGGGTTTTTTCGCCCAGGCCCCCGCATATTCCACGCCGATCCTTGGAAACGTGCCGATCTGCTTTCTGAGGACCTTCGCACCTCGATCTTCGAACCAGAGCAATCGCCCTTCTGTCAGATCATGCCGATTCAACGATCGATCGACATCCAACTCTCGGCACAATTTGCCGGGACCATCAATCAATCGGCCATCAACCTCAATCGCCCGAATCAGCACGGCGGCCGGGAATTCGACCCGCTCTGTGATCACATTCACCAAGTGGTACATGCCGTAGATCAGATAGACATAGGAGATCCCTGGCCGGCCGAAGAGGGTCTCCGTCCGTGCAGTCCTACCCTTTGAGGCATGACAGGCTTTGTCCTCTGTCCCAATATAGGCTTCAACTTCAATGATTTTTCCGGCAAGCACTTCTCTCTCGCTTTGCCGCACAAGGTATTTGCCGATGAGAGATCGCGCGACAGTCAACGTTGGGCGGTTAAAAAACTGACGGGAGAGGATTATCGACATGGCCATGCTTCGCGAGCATGGCCATGTTAAAGAGAGACGGCTTTCGATTCAAGACTCGCCGGACAGACTCAGAAATACCAGGCCATCCCGCCCATCACCGTCCGAGGATTGCCCGGCACGAAATGGATGTCCGTCATCCCCGCCGGCTCGTTTCGCAAACGCGAATCGAACGCAAAGATGGCCTGTTCCCACTTTGTGTTGAACAAGTTTTGCACGAAGAGAAATGCTTCGAGACGTCCATGCGGCAGCTTGACCGGAATGCGATACCGTTGCGAGAGGTCAAAAGTGAGCCACGAAGGAGACTTGATGCTCCGATCTTCGATGAGAGGCCGAACACCGAGATAGGTGGCTTGCAGTTGCGTGGTCAACCCTTCCGGCCATTGGAGAATAGCCGCGCCGTAGGCGGTGTATTCGGGTGCCAACGGGATAGCATCTCCGTTCCGAAACTCGGCGTGCGTCCAGGTGAAACTGCCGTTGACATAGAGCGGCCCCCATACTTTGCCTCGGGCGGCAACTTCAACACCTTGTCGCCTACTGGCCCCACGAATCTCAGTCGTCCCTTCGTCTCCGACAAACACGAGTTCGGACTTCAGATCGAGCCGCCAAACCGTGGCCGTCAACTCAAGCCCCTCAGGTCCCCAAGGTTTCGACCGGATACCGATTTCATAGTTTCTCCCACGAGCGAGCGGGGACGACCCAAGCGCCACAGCCGACCGTGCGTCGTTACTGTGAAATCCTTCGCCATAGTTTAAGAAGAGTTCCGTCCTCAACCACGGGCCTAGGATCACACTCATTTTAGGGAGCACGATGCTGGATGTTGTATAGCCGGACGGTTGTTCGACACAGGTCGTACAGCGATTACCCACATCAAACGTAAAAAACTCGCTTCGCACGCCCCCCGCAAGTCTCATCCACGGAACGGGTTGCGCTTCGACTTTCACAAACGGTGAGTACGAGGCTTGAAAGATTTTGCTGTCCACCGTGGTCCCTGTTGGAATCCTGGTCCTCTGCGTACCCAATCGTAGGCTGATATCGTCCGCCCTGACTTGCACGCCCACCGTCCCGACAATAGGAACGCCGACAATCTCCGTACGTTGCTTGTAGCCGATGTCGCCTCCATAAATGACACGACGATCATACTGGGCGAACCCATCGCCATTGATCGGGTCGTTGAGAAAAAACGTAAAATTGGTCAAGAGATCGAGTCGATAGTATTGTCCGTACGCATTGGCAAAAAACTGACCGTTCGTCGTCGTGTCATAGTGATAATTCAGTTTGCCCGTGGTGCGAAGCGTGTTACCGCCTTCGTTCGGATCAATCGATCCGAACCGATCGATGAGCCGGTTGGTAACCGCGCGGAACGGAACCTCTCCGGATCCATCCCACCGAGACTGCAGAAACGTCGCTTGCATGCTGAGCTCGTCTCGTCCGGTGAAGTTGGTCGTCAGTTTCCCGAACAGATTCACGCGATGATATTGATTGTCGTTGATATACGGGCCGTTCGAGTAATAGCCTTCAGCCGCGATCAAGGTTCGCACTCGATCCTTGGTCGGTGAAAACATCAGCATGTACCGCTGCGTATGATATTCCCCGCCTGCTCCTTGGGCGATGCCTTCCTGAACGACATCACGAGTCTTGAAATTCACCACGCCCGCCGTCGAAAAATCTCCATACTCAGGCAGATAGGACCCTTTATGAACCTCGACGCCTGAAAGAGTCTCGGGGATGATGAAGTTGAGATCGGTGTACCCTTGCCCATGCGCGTGTGAGCGGAGATTAATCGGCATGCCATCCAGCATGAAGGCCACGTCGGTCCCGTGGTCGGCGTCAAAACCGCGCAGAAAGTATTGGTCGGCTTTCCCCGCGCCGCCTGAATGTTCGACGGCAACAAACCCTGGAATCAACCGAAGTACCTGCGCCGGTCGGCCCTGAGGTTGCAAAACGATTTCTTTGTCTGGGATGAACTGCTGAGAGGAAGCTGCGACCGGTCGTTCTGCGACGATAGCAACTTCTGGAACCTCTAGCTCCGGTTCATCAGGATCATGGGACCATGCCGGTCCCACGGAGGTGAGGCTCATGATCATAACGGCAAGTAAAAACGGATGATGTCGCATGCACACCCACCTCATCTGTACCTGTGGGCGGATGAGATACCCACGATGATTCGGTCACAGCCTGCTCATCGGCCGGCACAGACCCTCGTGGTCTGACGGTGAAGTATGGCAAGGAGACGCCGAGCCTAGACTGACTCGGCCACGGCAACGAGAGAACGAACCCGATTCAGCGATTGAAGAATTAATTGATCGAGCGTCTGATCGTCAGAACCGATCACTTCAATGTGCGATCGATTGACCGGCAAGAGAACCTTCTTGGCCCTCGATGATAAAATAGCAGTGGCGATGTCCGGTGTAATTTCTCCCAACATGGCGCCGGGCAATACCGCGTTCAGCGTGCCCATAATCACCTGAGCGTTCGAGACCGCCGCCTTAATCGCCTGGCTCCCAGTCACGACTGATGTAGCCCCGGCCTGCTTCATGGCCTCCGCTGCCGCGATGTTGGTGCCCAACCCGACAACAGTACAGTCTCGCCCCAGCTTAGAAACCAGTCCCGTCACAAGACGCGCGCCCAGTCTTCCCCCACGCCCGTCGACGACACAGACATGATACTTTGCGACAGCCTCTGTCATTTTCGCCTCAACGGTCACCGGACACCGGCTTATTCATCGAGCACCTCCAGTCATTGAGTTCATCGAGCAAGCGTATAGACCAGGGGAATGGTGACTGCAATTTGCGTTCGTCCCAACTCATGCGCCAAATGGAACGGACTGGCCCGTTGCATCGTCTCCATGGCCGCCGCATCCAGCTCTTCATACCCGGAGCTTTTCTGGACTCGAATATCGACCACCTGGCCATCCGCTTGAATGACGGCACGCAACAACACTTTCCCTTCTATTCCACTGCTCCGAGCCGCCAATGGGTATTGCTTGAGCTCCATCAACCGGGAGCCGATGGAATCAATCAACCAGCGATAATTAATAGGAGCCGGCGGCATTCGTTGTGCCGCTGCCCTCGCTGATACAACCGACTCTAGGGGTACAGAAGAAGACATGACCCTTTCCGGCGGAGTTGCAGTGCTGTCTGAAATGTGATCCGCTGGCTCGGCTTTTGTTTGTGGTAGCGATGCAATGAGCGAGGGCGAGGGCGCTGGCTCTTGCGTCACGATGGGATGTTCAGCTTCCGTCACCTCTTTCACCGGGGCTTGCATCGCCGGCTCGGGCAGCACCGCAGCCGGCATGATTTCCTCAGGAGGATATACTTCGGCGCTGTTCAGAACGCCTTGGTCAGCGACCGAGTCTGATGACCGAGGTTGAGGCTTATGTAAGGCTACAGAGGTAGGTGTGACGGCAGCTCTCATTCGTTGCACGTTCGGTGTCGATGCGGGTGACTGCGCCTTCTGAGTTTCTTGATCGACCTGGCGCGCCGGCACCGATTCAGCCAGTGAAATATCCCAACGGAAAACTTCCTGCGGCACGCGCGGCTTTATTTCAGCGGCCAATAGAATTGCGAACATCACGGCAGTCCCATGGACAAGCACCGATGCGCTCCAGGCTCGAGCCTGGAGTCCTCGTTCAAGCGTTTCCATTATCCAAGCGTCTTCCCTGTCGTCGTCATCGTCAACTTTCCGTGTTTGACGCCCTTGACCGACACAAGAGCATCGGCCACCTTCCTGATATCCGATCCCTTGCCCTTCACGACAAGGACTTCCAGACAATGGTCATGGTCGAGATGCACATGCATGCCGGACAGAATCTGCCCATGATAGTCGTGTTGGATATCCGTCAACTTACTCGTCAAATCCCGCACATGATGGTCGTAGACAAACGTGATGGTGCCCACTGTTTCTTTGTTCTCATCCCACTCCTGGCCGACCAAGTTGTTACGGATCAGATCGCGCAACGCTTCCGACCGGTTGGTATACTTTCGGCGTTCAATATGCTGATCGAAGGCGTCCAGCAAGTGGTGGTCGAGTGACACTCCGAAGCGAACCAGTTTTTTCATCGCAGCCCTCCTTCTTGGAGTAGCACGAACTTTTATTTAGTAGCACCTTGGAGCGAAACATGTCAACCGATTATTCACACTGCTGATCGGTTTACGAAAGAACGGGCTTTGTTGGATCTGTGGAAGGGAAAATAATCCGCACCCGGACATTCACTCGGACAACAACTGGTTCATGGGCGAGGAAATCACGAGCAGCAGGCAGCCCTCATCGGTCGACGTATCGTAGTGTTCCGTCCCGGCTTCGGCACGATGATAATCCCCCACCGCCATGGCCCGACCGGCAATCGAACATCCACCTTGCAAAACAAAAAGTTCTTCGACTTCAGTGTGCCGATGCGGCGCATATCGAGTGCCAGGCGAGAAACGGAGAAGAGCGGTCGTCCGTCGAGACGTCGTATCTAACGCAAGAACCTTCACCATCACTCCCGGTTCAATCTGTCGCCAGACACCTTCGCGCTCTTTGATGAAGGTCAACCCCTGCAGCAGGTTCTTGGTGACTGTCTCCTTTAGCCCATCAGCCCGTGGAGGAGAAACAAGACAGGCGCGCAGAAGGTTCTCACCGGCCTTCCAGCAAAGCCGTAGTGATGCATAGACCGTCAGGAAGAAATGCCGCCATGCACGCGCGCGCCGGCGATCCGTTGAGTCGGCGATCGGGGATCGTCTCAAACCCGTCGGCGCATGTTGAAGATCGAGCTGAACCTCCGCTTGACCTTCAATGCGGGCCATCAGCCGTTCCTTTAAGGAAGCCGACGAAGAGACCGGGGCGACATTCGATATCAAAACATCAGCCGCCACTTGAAATTGCGCTGTTTCGCGAGCATCTTCGTGAGCGATCTTTTCCAAGAGGCGGTCGCGCAGTATCGGGCGCGGCGCACGGGGAACAACGGTAGAGGCTAACGCTGCGTCGACGGCTTGATAGGCCACGACGGTTTGACGCAGAAGGTTCACTTCTCCCTGGAGCTTCGCCATCAATGTCTCGCGATCATTCGGAGGTATGAGGCCTAACACGTAGAGCATCGCCTGCTCCTCTAACTCATCCGGCAACTTCGTCTCGGTCATAGCCGCAACCCTGCTTCATAGGGCGCGAGCGCTTCGCGCAACTTAATCATGCCAAGCCTGACCCTTGTTTTCACAGTCCCCAAGGGCAGTTGCAATTTTTCTGCAATCTCGCTCTGACTCAAGCCGTAGAAATAGGCCAGTGCAATCGCTTGTCGCTGCTCCGCGGTCAACATCGCCAGAGCCTGCTGCACATACCGCCGACGTTCTTGGCCCTGCACATCCTGCTCCGGGGTGTCATCGGTACTGGCAAACCATTCAACGGCATCCAACGATTCAACGCGACTCAGTTCGAGCGCCCCGGCGCGAAATCGATCGATCGCCCTCGTACGGGCCAAGGTCATCAGCCACGCTCCCGGGGCTCCTCGCGTGCGGTCATAGGTATGCGCCTGCCGCCACACCTGCGTGTAGACATCTAAGGTGACCTCTTCCGCCGCTTCGCGATTATTCAGAATCTTGTAGATCAGCCCGAAGACTTGAGGACTGGTGCGGTCATACAGCGAGGCAAGTGCGGCTTGATCCCCCTGCGCTGTCAGGGCAATCAACCTGGCCCATTCCTGATCTCGATCCGACGTGGTGGCTTCGACTGACATGACGACCATCGCGCTTCCCTCCTATCACTCTACGAGTACAGGGGGAAGATTGGATTGTTGAACGGCGCCCAGTTGTACGCTGTTTTCGACAAGACCTCAACTCCGCCAGCTGCCCTCTGAAATAGCCTCTCTCTCGGCACAGATCCAAACGCACAAACGACTCGTAATGGAGAACAAGCCGTCGGCAGATTCAGCGGATAGGACATACACCATCATTTTAGATGAAAGGAACTCGCCCATGAAGAAATCCTACACTCGTTCATCCCTTGGGATGCTCTGCATCGCCGGATTCTTGTCCGGCTGCGGCGGAAGCGACGATGTCCCTATCCTCGCGTCAAGTGGACCGACTGCCGGCGTGGAGGAACAGCGGGCACTCCAACAATCCGATGACCTGACCTCGCAAGAAGCCGCGCTGATCAGTCAGGCTGAATCAGAGCCGATCCCGACTCCGTTGCCGGACCTATAACCCAATCCGCCCTCGGCGGATCGAACCTCTAGGAGGACCCCATGTTCGTGCACATTCGATTACTCATCTTGACGGCACTCACGGTATTTCTGGCGACACCAATCTTCGCGGCCAGCCATCGGGAAGCTCCGCTGATCTCGAACGACCCGGCAGCGGACATTACCGATTTTTATTTCTTTCGCAGCTGGCAAGATCCCGATCACGCCGTTCTGATCATGAACGTCATTCCGAGTCAGGAACCGGGCTCCGGCCCCAACTACTTCAACTTCGCGGACGACGTGTTGTACGAAATTCATATCGACAACAATAAGAACAACATCGCCGCAAACATCGTCTATCAAATCCGATTCAAGACCGAGATTCGACAACCGGGAAACGTATTTCCATTGTCCTATGTCGCCTTGCCGCCGATCACCGCCCTCGCCGGTAACGGCTCGGAAGGGTTATTACTCCGTCAAAGCTATACGGTAACAGAGGTTCGCTACGGCCAGCAGCCGAGGGATCTTGGAACCGGAGTCATGCATGCCGTTCCATCGAACGTCGGCCCACGCACGATGCCGAGATACGAGGAGCTGGCCGAGAAGGGCATCTATCCGTTGAAGAACGGAGGAAGAGTCTTTGCCGGTCAGCGAGATGAGACCTTTTATATTGATCTCGGGGGGACCTTCGACACATTGAATCTCCACATCTCGCCGATTCTTTCCGATGCCGACGATGCCAATGACGCGATCCTAGTCGGGGCACCAGGCGCCGGTACGGCTGATACGTTCAGCGGCTTCAATGTCAATACCATTGCGCTGGACATCCCGATCAGCGAGTTGCTCGGCCCGAACGGCAATAAGATCCTCGGCGCCTATGCCAGCACAAGCCG
>CABVRR010000004.1:0-2779 GCA_902500705.1 uncultured Nitrospira sp. | reverse complement strand
ACGGCGAGCCGAGAAGATCTCGTCAATGCTCTGCTGCGCTACACGCCTGGTCCCCCGGTCTGCGGATCGGGCAAGTCCAACGAAACTCTCGCCGACTTGCTTCGAGTCGATCTGGATGTCAGACCGACTCCGGCCGCCGGACAGAAACGACTCGGCCCCCTGGCCCATGACGCAAGCGGCAACGCGACCCCGGATAAAGCCGGTTGGCCGAATGGGCGTAGACCGAACGACGATGTCACCGATGTGGCCCTGCGCGTGGTCGGCGGGATTCTGACCAATCCTGCGACGCCGAACCTCGGCGACGGGGTCAATTTCAACATCGGCGCGGTCGGCGGCAACAAAACGGCCAACGGCATCGCCACGGAATTCCCCTTCCTGCCCACTCCGTTCGATGGAAGGGATCGTCGGCATATCGACCCACGTGAATCGAACTAAGCATCACCAAGCGGGTGCCGCGCATCAGCGCGGCACCCGCTCTCTCGCAGAACATGGGTGTGGCCATCGTGACGATGATCTGACCCTTGCTTGCATGAGGATAATTCCATGACTCGAGCCTGGTCGTTTACGATACGTGCCCTGCTTGGATGGGTGACGCTGAGTCAACTCGTCACCGCCTATGCTGAACCCTTTCGACCAACGGACGATGCACAGGTTCTAGAACGACTCAGTTTTAAAGCAGCCGATCCCACTGCACGTGAGCTTACTAGACTCCGTACGTACTTGCTCCAAGACCCTCGGAATCTTGCATCGGCTATCCCGTTGGCTACTCGCTACATCGAACAAGGCCGATCAGAAGGCGATCCTCGGTTTCTCGGTCAGGCACAGGCGGTTCTCAGCCCCTGGTGGAACGATACCGCGCCGCCGATTGCCGTACTCCTCTTACGCGCCACGATCAAACAGAATGCGCATGACTTCGATCAGGCCTTGACCGATCTAGATCAACTGCTGGCCCTGCACCCGACCAATGCCCAAGCACGGCTCACGAAAGCATCGATCCTCCAAGTCCAGGCCCGGTACGATGAGGCACGCCGCGTCTGCCAAGGGCTGACACGAGTGGCGGCCTCTCACGTGCGGCTTGGATGTCTGAGCGACATCGCCGGCGTCACCGGCCAATCCACAAAAGCCCGAGAACTACTCCGGCAGGTGTTGACCGACCCTGACCTCGTCGATCACGAACGGGTTTGGATTGCCACAATTCTGGCTGAAACCTCCGCACGCATTGGAGAGAGGCGAGAAGCTGAGCAGTATTTTGGTGAAGCCTTCAAGGTCGGCATGAAGGATCAGTATCTGCTGGGTGCTTACGCAGACTTTCTGTTGGATCACGGTCGCTATCAAGAAGTCTTCTCCCTGCTTCAGTCCGAGACAAGAGCCGATGCATTGCTTCTCCGCCTCGCCCTTGCAGAACAGGCACTAGACCTGCCTTCGTTCAAAAGCCATATCTCCGACCTCACGGCCCGCTTTGCCGCCGGTCGAGCACGAGGCACCACCGTCCATATTCGCGAAGAAGCGCGATTCACGCTAGCCTTGTTACACGATGCTCACCGGGCGCTGCCGCTGGCCCAGGCCAATTGGAGCGTACAACGAGAACCAGCCGATGCCCGAATTCTCCTCGACTGTGCCTTCGCCGCCGACAACCGAGCAGCTGCTCAACCGGTCATTGATTGGATGAAGACGAACCATGTGGAAGACGCTCGGTTGCAGCAACTCGTAAAACAGATTCAGGAGACCACATTCTAAGAGCTGTGAAAAGACTCAGCATTCAGTGCGAAGCCTAAAATGATTTCAGGATGCTCAAAAAGGCTGTCCAGCAAGACCGCAGCGAGCGAAGAGGCGAGGCGTACGCTTCGGTACGTCGAGCCACTGAGCGATGCGAGAACGCCGCTAGCGGCCTTTTTCAGCATCCTGTTCATCATCGCGTGGCTGTTGCTGAGCGTTCCAGCTTGGGCTCATAAGCCCAGCGACAGTTATCTCTCGCTTGCCGTTCAGCACCATCAAATTGTCGGGCAGTGGGATATCGCCTTGCGAGATCTCGACAACGCAATTGAATTGGATCGTGACGGAAACGGCGAGATGACCTGGGGAGAAGTCCGAAACAAGCACGATGCCATCAGCACCTACGCCCTGTCTCGACTCACTCTCTCCACTGATACAGGAACATGTCGGACTGAAATGCTTGACCAACTTATCGATTCTCACACCGACGGCGCTTACTCCGTTCTACAATTTCGTGCGGACTGTGGCAAACCGATCGAACGCCTCACCGTTGACTACCGCTTACTCTTCGACATTGATGCACAACACAAGGGGCTCCTGCGCCTGACACAGGATCGCCACACCCACACCGCCATTTTCAGCCAAGAGTCGTCGGTCCAGGAGTTTTCAATCGCGACGCAGTCACTCTGGAGGCAGAGTCGCCAATTCATTCATGAGGGCATCTGGCACATCTGGATAGGATTCGACCATGTGCTGTTCCTCCTTGCCCTATTGCTGCCCGCCGTCCTGATCCGAACAGACGGGACCTGGCAAGCAGCGAGTGATTTCCCCTCAGTCTGCTGGAACGTCGTCAGGATCGTCACGGCCTTCACCGTAGCCCATTCCCTAACATTGAGCCTGGCTTCATTGGATGTCGTCCGCCTCCCATCTCGCTTAGTGGAATCAACCATTGCAGCCTCAGTGGTCCTTGCAGGCCTCGGCAATCTGTATCCCATGGTGACGAGTCGTCGTTGGATGGTGGCCTTCGGATTCGGCCTGATTCATGGGTTTGGATTTGCGGCCGTGC
>CABVRR010000003.1:93830-100766 GCA_902500705.1 uncultured Nitrospira sp. | reverse complement strand
TGGTAGAGGAGACCACCAGTGCCAGTCAGTCCATGAAGGAACAGGCTAAGGGCCTCCTGCGCCAGGTCGCCGCCTTCAAGGTGAATAGAGCCGTGTCAGGCCCTTCTGGAGCGATGGAACGTTCTTCGACGTCTCATTCTGCAGGTAGTCCGCGTGTCGTCAAATCTGAAGCACGCCCCACTCGTGGCGAGCCGGTGAGTATTGGGCAACGCCATGATCGACAGGGGAAAGACACAGAATTCGAAGAGTTTTAGGATAGAACGGTCAACATAGAACGATAGACCATTGGTTTCCTAGTTTTTCTCTCCACCAGACGACATTCCGGCCACGGGAACACGGATGTCCAGTGATTCTCTCCATCCTGCCTGTACCCTTCTTATCTAACGGTTAAGAAATTCGAAGAACCGACCGAAAAGAGTCTGAAGGACTGATTCGTTGGGCATGAGACGGTATTCTTTGGGCGATATGGCTGCGGCATAGGGAGACAGAGGGAGTGGAGTACACAATCACAGCTGAAGAATTTCAGCGCTTCCGCACGCTCATCTACAACGAGAGCGGCATTTCTTTAAGTGAGCAGAAGCAGACGCTGTTGGCTTCTCGATTGTCAAAGCGTCTTCGTGATCTCAGCCTCAGCACATTTGCGGAATACTATGAGAATGTGACGAAGGATCCGACGCGTGAAGAGTTCACGCGCATGCTGGATCTGATTTCTACGAACAAAACAGACTTCTTTCGCGAACCCAAACATTTCGATTTTCTTCGCGAGAGAATCATGCCTGAACTGTTCGGCGAGAAGCGCATTCGTATTTGGTCCTCCGCCTGTTCGACAGGCGAAGAACCTTATACGATCGCCATGACACTCTTCGAGCATGCGCCAAATCCAAGCCAATGGGATTTTAAAATACTCGCTTCGGATATCTCGACTCGCGTCTTGTCCAAGGCGGCTGCGGGGTTGTATCAGGAAGATCGTTTCCGTGACGTGCCGTCAGATGTATTGAAGCGGCATTTCCTGCGAGGGCGTGGGGAGAGTGCCGGTATGTTCAAAGTCAAACCTCACTTGGCTGCGGTGATTCAGTTCCGTCGACTCAACTTAATGGACAGTCAGTTCCCGATTAAAAACCCCTTAGACCTCATTTTCTGCCGGAATGTGATGATCTATTTCGACCGGCCGACTCAGGCCACACTGGTCAACAAGTTTTATCGTTATCTGAAGCCGGGCGGCTATCTTTTTATCGGGCATTCCGAGAGTCTCCAATGGGTGGAGCACTCATTTAAATCGTTGGCCCCGACGATCTATCAAAAGGAGCTGTAATCCCGATGGCGCTGGCTCAGGCGAACCGCTTCGCGCATATCCGTCGGATGCGGGATGGCCGTTTCCCGCACGAGATTGCGGCGATTCTGCCGGGAGAATTCTTCGTCAGCCAGGATCCCATGATCGTCTATACGGTGTTGGGTTCTTGTGTGTCGGCTTGCGTACGAGACCCGATTGCCAAGATCGGCGGGATGAACCATTTTATGTTGCCGAAGCCGAAAGACGGAGGCTCGGATTCATGGGGGGAGTCGACTCGCTACGGCTCATACGCGATGGAATCACTGATCAATGAAATTCTTCAACGTGGAGGGATAAAAAGCCGGTTGGAAGTGAAGTTGTTCGGAGCCGGGAAAATCTATGACGGCAATATTGATGTCGGGGCTAGAAATGCAGAATGGGTCTTGGAGTTTCTCAGGACAGAAGGGCTGGCCGCGTGCAAGACCGATCTTGGCGATGTGTTCCCAAGAAAAGTGTACTACTTTACCGAGTCGGGTCGTGTGTTGTTGAAAAAAATTGAGCGCGTCAAGAACAACACCATTGCCGAGCGTGAACATGAGTATGCCGAAAAGATTCAAACGACCGGCCAGGCGCCGGCGGACGATGTGACGCTGTTTTAAGACGGCGAAAAGCGTCGTTCGTGGATCGTGAGCGTTAAGAATATGCACGCTTCACGAGAGACAGGGGACTCATGAAGAAGATACGTGTGCTGACCGTGGACGATTCGGCATTGATGCGGCAGGTTCTCGCCATGTTGCTCGCCAAGGATCCGGAGATCGAGGTGATCGGGTCGGCGCCTGATCCCTATATCGCACGAGAAAAAATCAAAGCACTGAATCCCGACGTGCTCACCCTCGACGTTGAAATGCCGAAAATGGACGGGCTGACGTTTTTGGAGAAATTGATGCGCGGCCATCCGATGCCGGTCGTGATGGTGAGTTCCCTCACTGAGATTGGTTGCCAAACCACCTTGCGTGCACTGGAACTCGGCGCTGTCGACTTTGTAACAAAACCCAAGATCGATCTTCGAGAAGGCATGGAGGAGATCGCGCAGGATCTCATCAGCAAGGTCAAGATCGCCGCGCAGGCTCATGTGAGAGCGGCATCCGTGAAGCCTAAAGCAACCAGTTTGGAAGCGAACGCGGCGTCACGAGATGCGGTTCGCACCGTATCATCCTCGGCGATGATTAAGACTACGGATACCATCATTGCTATCGGGTCGTCGACCGGCGGGACCGAGGCAGTCAAGCAAGTTTTGGAAATGCTTCCTCCTCATACGCCTCCGATTTTGATCACGCAACACATGCCGGAGCGGTTCACAAAGACATGGGCGGACCGAATGAACGAGCTCTGTCGCATTTCCGTCAAGGAAGCGCAGGATGGAGACAGTGTATTACCGGGCCATGCGTTGATTGCACCCGGAAGCTTTCACATGACGCTGGTCAGGAGCGGTGCTCGGTATACGGTGCGCATCAACCAAGACCCGCCGGTCAATCGCCACCGGCCGTCGGTGGACGTGATGTTCGCCTCAGTCGCTCAATATGCCGGAGCGAACGCCATCGGAGTCATTTTGACCGGGATGGGAGGCGACGGCGCCAAAGAAATGTTGACGATGAAGCAGGCCGGTGCATTCACGATCGCGCAAGATGAGGCCAGTTGTGTCGTATTCGGCATGCCGAAAGAAGCGATTAAAGCAGGGGCGGTCGATAAAGTATTGCCGCTTGATGACATCGCCGGCGCCATCTTGGCCCACGTGAGTCGTTGAGAAGTATGGAGTTTCTATGCCGATCACACAACGGGTTTGGGACGACGCAACCGTGATCCATGTCGACGATGTCTTTACCTATCGTAATCGCAAAGACTTCTCGTCGGCGGTCACGGCGTTTCGCTCGTCCGGCGGCAGACATCTCATCGTGAATCTGCACGAGGCCACGTATATGGACAGTGCCGCTCTTGGCCTCTTGGCCTTGACGTCTCAGCAGTTCTCAGTCGAGGAGCGGAGGATCAGCCTTGTGGGGCCGCAAGGCACCGTGAAGCAGGTTTTGGAGATGGCCAACATTAATCGGATGATTGCAGTGTTTCCGACGGAGGAAGCGGCGGCTCAAGCGTGGGTCGCATGAGTACCAGGAAAAACCGATCATAAGAGATCCGGATGAAGGAGGGTTCGTATGTCGATACACACGAAAGAGCGCCCTGTTCCGAATGGTGTGGTGCTTGAGCTGGTGGGAGACCTCACCTACGCGAATCGTGAACAATTCAAAGTGGCGGTGGAAGCGATTCGACAAAAAGGCTGTCGGCATCTGATCTTGAACATGGCGGAAGTCCGGTTTGTGGATAGTTCCGGACTCGGATTGCTGGCGCTCGTGTCTCAAAACTTCAAGTTGAGCCAGGGGAAAGTGAGTATGTTGAAGCCGCAAAGTTATGTGCGGGAAATCATGAGCTTGGCCAATATTCAGAAACTGATCCCGGTCTATGACAATGAGCAAGATGCCTTGTCCGGACATCAGCGTGCCGCATAGGTCAGTCATCAATCAACGGACAAGATGCAGAACTCCCGAGTGAAAGAAGGTCTGTCTTTCCTAGTACGTCTCCCATGACGCCGATGTCAGCCATCACGACAACCTCTCGGAATTCACCGGATGGTGAGGTACAGACTGTCCTTGTTGTGGACGACGAACCCACCGCGCGAATCGCCTTGGTCGCTCGACTCAAACGGCTCGGGTATCGTGTCATCGAGGCCGGAGACGGAAAGGCCGGGCTGGAGGCCCTCAGGCGCGAGCGGCCCGATCTGACCATCTTGGATTGGATGATGCCGGAACTGGATGGACCGTCGTTCTGCGAGCAGATTCGTCGGGATCCTGAACTGCTCTCGAGTCAGGTGCTCATGATGACGAGTCATGATCGGCCTGAGCAGATTGCCGAAGGTCTGGCCCGCGGGGCCGATGATTTTTTGAGTAAAGCCGCCAGCAAGTACGAAATCACCGCCCGTGTTCAAGCCGGCATGCGCACGGCGACTTTGATCCGACGACTTGAAGATGTGACGGAGGAAATCCGGAAGAAACAGGAAGTGCTCGAACGAGAACTGCAGTCTGCTGCGCGGTATGTGGAGTCACTGCTCCCGATACCGGGGAGGCTGGTGCCGAGCGTGCAGATGGTACATGCCTACCGTCCGTCACTGGGATTGGGCGGGGATCTTTTCAATGTCGTGCCTTGGAGTGAGAACCTCCTGGGATTGTATTTGTTGGATGCATCCGGTCACGGCGTGTCGTCGGCGTTGCGCTCAGCCTCGTTTTCAACGTTTTTGCGCAAGGACAACTTGCGACACCATGTCGGGTCCACGGATCCTGGCGCGATCTTGACGGAAGCGAATAAGCAGTTCCCGCTGACGGAAGATGGGAACTATTTCACGATCATCTTTGCCAGACTCGATGTCCATGCTCAAAAATTGTCCTTCGCGACAGCCGGGCACAATGGGGCGTTTCTCCATCGTCGGTCGGGTGAGATCAGTTGGCTGGCCAGGCCAAATTTGCCGCTGGGTTTTGACTCGTCGACGACGTATCTCACGGAAGAGCTTCCGATAGGACCAGGTGATCGATTGTACTTGCTGAGCGACGGCCTCTACGAGGTGCCGGACTCGAACGGCGAGCTCTGGGGACAAGATCGTCTGGAAAAAGCGGTTCAGATGTTCAACCGTCGACCGTTGGAGGATATCGTATCCGGCACCATTGCAGAGGCGGTTCGATGGCAAGGTCATGAACAGTTTCCCGACGATGTGGCGTTGATGGGAGTTGAATGTATCGAGCAGGGTTCACATGACTGATCCTGTACAGCATGACCCTGTGTTCAGTTTCGATGAGGCACTTGCTCGTATCGACGATGATCGAGAAACGTTCCAGATGATGATTGAATTGTTTATGGAACATAGTCCTAAGGATCTAACGGATATTCGGGCGGCTCTGGATGCCGGGAATGTTGTCGGTGTGGCGCGAGCGAGTCATCGTCTAAAGGGCGCTATCCTGCAATTTTGTGCTCCGCCGGCGTTGCACGCATGCAAAGAATTGGAGGAATCGGCCAAAGCTGGAAGTTTGGCGCATGGCGAGCAACTCTATGTCGCGTTGGAGCAGGAATTCCATCGTCTTCTCGCCGCACTTCATCATGTGCGCGACAAAGGAATCGCTGCATGAATCTGCTGACGACGTCTGATCATCTCTTGGTTATCGATCCCTGTCCGGACACCCAGGCTCGCATTGCCGAACAGGTGCAGGGAAGGGGATTTTCCGTCGTGGCCGCATCCGACCCGACCACCGCGCTGACCATGATTGACATGGCGGCGCCCGACATCGTGATCACCGATTTGTTTCTTCCCGAGGCATCAGGCCTGACGTTGCTCAAAGAGCTCAGGACGAGGCGCGAGCTTTGTCCGGTGATCGTCATGGCGAAGGATGCGCCGGAGTCCTTGATCGTGCAGGCGCTTCGCATCGGTGCCGCCGACTATTTGCACAAACCGGTGACCGAAGAAGAGCTGGCGCATGCGTTGCAACGCGCTCGGACTCTGCTCCCCGGAGATCTGACGGATGTCCCGGGGCTCTGCAGATCGGAATATCAGCTGACGATTGATTCCGATCCGATCCATATTCCCGGAGTCATTTCCTGGCTCATCAAGATGACAGCTTCGACCCTGTCTCCAATTCGACGGTTGCATCTCCAGGGAGGGCTACAGGAATTACTCTTTAATGCGATTGAGCATGGAAATCTCGAGATTGTCTATCAAGACAAACAGGCCGCGCTCGCGGCAGGTTGCTATGAGCAACTGCTCGCTCGTCAGCTCGGCCAAGCCAAATTGAAGGATCGTCGAGTCCTCATTCATGTGTTGCATGACAAGGCTGCGAATACTCTACGGTATCAGATCACCGACGAAGGGAAGGGCTTCAAGTGGCGCAGCTTGCTCACGAGGTCCCAAGAGATCTGCGAGTCGGAAGGGGGAAACGGGCGGGGAATTTTTCTGGCCCGATCGTTTTTCCCTTGTTTGGCCTACAATGAGCGGGGCAACGAAGTGACGATTACGGTGTCGCTCTACTAATCGACATCGCGACCTGAGGGAAGAAACGGGCTGGTCTCTGCTACAACATGCGCAGGTATTCGACGGTACTCTCGCCCTTACTGGCGTCTCGTTTCAATATAGCCCATGCGGTCTTCGTCGTTTCATTCACCGTGACCGCGAGCCGAGCCGAGAAATAGTCTGATTTAATATCGTAGTCGCTTCTGAGTGTCCGGCCGATCTCTTGAAAGCTTCCGACTCGATCAAGTTCCACTTTCGTCTTGTAGGGACGCCCTTGGACGATCTCCATCGCGACCGTTTGAGTGAGACTCGGATCCAACGTCTGAATGACGAGAGGATCGGCGGTGTTGATGTTCATCGGCGCGCCCCCCTCTTGGGGGAAAACCGTCACATAGGGAGAAATCCGCTCGATGATCTCCGGCGTAAATCCTTTGATGAGCCGGAGATCCCCCAACCCGGGTAACGGACTATTCGCGGACCGATAAGGCGGCCTCAGCGATTGATAGTAGAGACTCTCGGCGCCTGCCGGTTGGGGTATTTCATCCTGATCTATCCAGTCGATGAGTGC